>CAYZZN010000106.1:1298-1649 GCA_964483165.1 uncultured Candidatus Saccharibacteria bacterium | reverse complement strand
ATATAGATGATGGGAAATCTCTGAAAGGAGATAAACATGAGAACAGAACGGACAGAAGATCAGAAGTACCTTGCCAACCTGGTTGACGTCCTCATTACAGGACATAATCTGATGCTTCGCTTACAGAAGCTAGCACGGGTCAGAAAGATCTCGCTGGAGACCCTTTACCGCATGTTTTGGATCAAGATTCGCTGGGCAACAGCGAGGATGCGGATGGAGACTGCAGGCCGAGTGTGCACTGCAAGCCCTGTCAGTGGCCATAACGTGTACGCTATCTTGCATCACGATGATCCGGGCGAAGTTACACTCTCGAAAATGGATCATCGTGATGCAAGATAGCGTACACGTTAT
>CAYZZN010000106.1:0-1288 GCA_964483165.1 uncultured Candidatus Saccharibacteria bacterium | reverse complement strand
TGGCAAGCATCGCTTTTCTTCATGAACTGCACCGGCTTGTCCATTTGGATTGTCACAAAAAGAGCGACGAAACATGGATGCCATTCGAGCTCTATAAAAAAATGCAGTTCAATCTGCTCACGGACGATGAATGGACGGCCGAACTCGAAGTTCTTATAAAGAGGACGGGATGGTGATCGTAGCGCGCCCGATGAGCGAAAGCTTGTCGGGCGCTTTTATTGTATGCTTAAGACATGAATAGGGGAATGACTCAATCGCGTGGACGAACATACGTCATCGGCATCGACGAAGTTGGTCGCGGACCCATCGCTGGTCCTGTTGCGGTGGGCGCTTTTGTATTTTTGAAACCTGAGGCGCGTAAATTATTTCGCGGGGTCAAGGAGTCCAAGCAGTTGAGCGAATCTCAGCGCGAAAAGTGGTTCGCGGTGATCGAGTCTGCGCGAGATTCGGGAAATGCCAACTTTTTCGTCACTTTCCAGAGTGAGCGAATAATAGATACCAAAGGACTTTCGTACGCGATCAAGATGGCGCTCCTGACTTCTTTGTACGCGCTGAAGATTGCGCCACAATCGGCCCAGGTTCTTCTCGATGGTGGTCTAAAGGCGCCCGCTAATTACGAGAATCAAAGAACAATCATCAAAGGTGACGAAAAAGAGATGGTCATCGCGTTGGCTTCTATCTGCGCAAAGGTGTTGCGTGACCGAAAGATGAATCTATTGGCAAAAAAATATCCGAAATACGGATTTGAGAGGCATAAAGGGTATGGGACGAAGAGGCATTACGCCGCCATTACAAGACATGGTGTTCTCAAGGCGCATCGAAAAAGTTTTTTGAATTATACGCGATAATACAATGACTTCAATTTTTCCATGCCGCGGTGTGTCTGCACCGCCACGGTATTCCTGGTCTGACCGGTGAGCACGGATATTTCTTTGAGTGTCAGCATCTGTATGTGGCGCATGCGCATGACTTTGCGATATTTTTCCGGAAGGCGCTGGATCAGGAGGGAAGCCGATTTTCCGTCCAGCACGTTGAACAAACGTCCCGACTCCTCAGTTGCCGGCTCGAATCCACCCTCTACCAGAGTCTCGAGTGAAATCGGCTTGTTCTTGCGGTACTCATCGATGATCAGATTGTTCAGGATATGATAGAGGAATGCTTTCATGAGTTCTACCTTCCCGCCCCTGGCCAGATAGGCCCATGTTTTGAGGAAGGTGTTTTGGACCAGATCCTGGCCCAGCGCGTGGTCGTGTACCTTGAAGAACGCCCGTGCATTCAGGCCTTTTTG
>CAYZZN010000105.1:0-1667 GCA_964483165.1 uncultured Candidatus Saccharibacteria bacterium | reverse complement strand
TATTCGTCACGTTCGATAGTTTCCTTTTCAACCAGTCGTTTTGAGACAATTTCGAACACTTTGTGATGATCCTTGAGAGTTTTTTCCGCGAGCACGCGTGCCTCCGTCATGATGCGCGTCACTTCAGCGTCGATCTCGGCCGCGACTTTTTCGGAATAATCTCGGTCGTTCACACCTTGTCCAAAAAGAACTTTACCGCCGGAACTTTCGAGAGCCACCGGACCTATCTTCTCCGACATACCATACTGCGTCACCATGGCACGGGCCAGAGCAGTCGAAACCTGGAGATCATTGGATGCACCTGTTGTGAAATCATCGAAGATCATGCGCTCCGCAACATATCCACCCAATGAAACCGCGATATCATCCAAGAATTCTTTGCGCGACTGCAATTTGCGATCTTCGAGAGGCAGTTTGAGTGTATACCCTGCGGCACGTCCGCGGGATATTATGGAAATTTTGTGGACAGGATCTGCATGAGGCAGTACTGACGCCACAATGGCATGACCCGCTTCATGATATGCAGTGATCTCCTTTTCTTTAGTGGATAAAATATGACTACGGCGTTCGGGACCGAGCATCACCTTCTCGATGGATCGGATCAGATCAAACTGACCGATCTTGGTACGATCTTCACGCGCCGCCAAAATAGCAGCTTCATTCATGAGAGAAGCCAGATCAGCTCCGGAGAATCCTGGGGTACGTTCGGCCACAATACTGATGTTCACATCTTCAGCCAGCTGTTTCTTGGCGGAATGGATCTTCAAAATCTCTTCACGATCACCGCGATCAGGCAGATCGATGACCACACGACGGTCAAAACGGCCAGGACGAAGAAGTGCCGGATCGAGAACATCAGGCCTATTTGTAGCAGCCATAACAATGACTTTTTCGTTGGGTTCGAATCCGTCCATCTCGACGAGAATCTGGTTCAATGTCTGTTCACGTTCGTCGTTACCACCACCCATTCCTGAACCGCGCGCGCGGCCCACCGCATCGATCTCATCGACGAACACGATAGCCGGAGCGGTTTCCTTGGCGAGCTTGAAGAGGTCACGAACGCGAGAGGCACCGACACCAACAAACATTTCCACGAATTCAGAACCGGAGATGGCGAAGAATGCCACACCCGCTTCCCCGGCAACCGCGCGCGCCAACAGCGTCTTACCGGTACCGGGAGCACCCATCAACAGCACGCCTTTCGGGATCTCCGCGCCGATCTCGATGAACTTTTTGGGATTTTTCAGGAAGTCCACAATCTCCGACAATTCTTGCTTTGCTTCTTTGGCACCGGCAATATCTTTGAATGTAACTTTCACCTTCTTGTCATCAGGCATGGTGATGCGCGCCTTGGACTGGCCAAATGAGAGAGCTTGCACACCTGCACCGCGAACCTGGCGTGACAGGAGCCAGATGAAAAATACCAGGAAGAGAAGTGGTGCCAGGAATGGTGCGAGTTGTCCCACCCAGTACCCAAAGCCGCTCGGCTCATTCACGGTGATAGTAGTTGAAGCCAGGCGTGCCGGAGAGACGCCGAGACGCGAAAGAGATTCGGTCAACGAAGCATCCGTCTCTTTTTGCGCGGTCTTCGTCGATGCGTCAATATAAGTCGCGACGATGCGGTCACCTTCAATACTCAGAGACGATATGCGTGCGGCATTGATATC
>CAYZZN010000104.1:0-1730 GCA_964483165.1 uncultured Candidatus Saccharibacteria bacterium | reverse complement strand
TCGAATTATCTGACATCTCATATCTCAAAAAAGAAATTTCACCCATTCATTTTCTGAAGATAGAACGAGCGCTCGAAGAAGCATCTGTCGAAGCCGATGATGACAAACCGCCGCTTCTTTCACCGATCAAAAGCAAAGTGGGCGCCAATATTTCATTCCGCGAAATACAACTCGCACGTGTCTTGCTTGGGTACATCAAACGAAAGAGTGCGGTGTGATATACTTTTTGCATGATATTTCCCGAATATGCCGGTAAGAAGTTCGGCTACATCAATCTGAATGACGAAGGTCGTAATTGGCTGGCAAAAAATGCCGCTCGTTTTGCCGGTGCCGCAAAAAACCCGCTTATGGATCCTGAAATATGTCAGGAGATGGTGCTATCAGTTCATCGAGAGCTTGGCATAGATTTCTCGTATGGTGGCTGGTTGGAAGATCGTAGTTCGATCTGGAAGGATTCGTATCTGGAAGAAGAAAATGCACCCATTCACCTGGGTATTGATGTGAATGCTCCTGCCGGGACTGCGATCGGTGCTGATTTCGATTCGACCATTGTCCGCATCGATGATGATCATCCTGAGGAGGGAGGTTGGGGGCCGCGCATCATTGTGAAGCACGCGTCAGCTCCCGTGTATATGATTTACGCGCATCTTGATCGCACGATTGAGGTGAAAGTTGGAGATACTATCAAGAAAGGCGATATATTCGCCCGTGTTGGCACAGC
This sequence comes from uncultured Candidatus Saccharibacteria bacterium, assembly GCA_964483165.1. Taxonomy (GTDB): domain Bacteria; phylum Patescibacteriota; class Minisyncoccia; order Phycocordibacterales; family PALSA-1337; genus C7867-002. Next base: position 1,009 of record CAYZZN010000104.1, on the reverse strand, counting down.
TCCATACAATGGCAATTGGTATCCGCATGTTCATATTCAAACAATGAGTCCAGAGGCTTATGAAGATGCGGTCAAAGATAATTTCACTGAACTCGATGGATATGGGGCGGTTGAGGATCTCTCATGGTTGGCTGGACGATTTGGTGATCCGTTGCAGTTTGTTTCTCTTACTTAATATATAAAATAGTATGGAAAAAAATCCCAAAGTTAACACTGAAGCATATCTGAACAAGATGGAGCAAGCTGATATTTCGATATCGGCAGAAGAGCTCTTGTTGTCCCATGAACGCTTGAATAAACCGTTTGCGGGGATGAGTCGCGAGGGCGACTCGGTCAGGATCGTTGAAGGTGATGCCGAGATGCATATTCAGTACGCGCCCTACACATACGAGGACAGGGGTGTCCAATACGAAGATAAAAGCATGAAACGGGTTAAGGCTCTTTCGTTCGCCATCGATGGCGGCGTGGTCGATATATTCGACATCCTTCCGGAAGGCCAACAGATCCTTGTCAGCCCCGATTCGGACAAGAAGAGGGGCCACGTGATGATGAAAGATAAGCATGGTATTCGAACTATTTCCCTACTTGGCGATCTCGACTCGCCACGGATGCTTGCCATACTATTTCATGAGATTGGACACGTTATTGATTTCGAAAAGCTTGACCGGTTTGGACTGGAAACCTTGACCGATGTTCATGACAACTCTGATATAGCCGAAGTGATTCGCCGTGAAAGGGCAGCTACGGCATTTGCTCTCAAGGCATTGAAACCTTTCCTCCGCAACAAGCAACTACGCAGAGACATGATCAATCTGCTCAAGTATGATGCTTTGGGAAGTTACTATATCGGCGCACGGGAGGATATACGAAAACGATTGAAGAAATCTACAGAATTAAGCGACCACTTTTTTGCTCATGCGGATGAATATTACGAATTAGTTTGAGCGACCCATCCATGTTCCACGTATACATACTCCAATGCGCGGACAAGACATTCTATGTCGGTTCG
>CAYZZN010000103.1:0-1748 GCA_964483165.1 uncultured Candidatus Saccharibacteria bacterium | reverse complement strand
AACGCCTGAAGTTCTTTAACTAAGTGAAGTTCGATCGCCGACACATTCTCGCCAGTCACAACGTCGATCGGCCGCATATCATCCTTACTTCCCGATTTTAGTCGAATACGCAGATCTGCATGCTCCCCTTCTTCGTAGTTCTTCTCAATCATGCCAAAACTTGCATCAAGAATACTCTGATGAGAACGATAGTTGGTATCAAGGGAGATCAACTTCATCGCCGGCCACTTCTTTTGTAATAAGAGAAAATTCTCCACTGACGCACCCTGGAAACGATAAATAGCTTGTTTCTCATCACCAACAATGAAAATATTTGGTGTGTCGAAGAATTCAGCGATCAATCCAACAATGAAGTTCTGCGCGTCATTGGTGTCCTGATGCTCGTCGACGTGGAGGTAGAGATATCTTTCTTGAATTAATCTCAGAAGCAATTCGTCACCACGTAGTGCCAGAAGCAGTTCGATAATGAGATCATTGAAATCCATCTTCTTAGCTTCACGTTTTTGTGCTTCATACAATTCATAGACGTCAGCGAATAGCTTCGTGCGTTCGCATTTCTCAATCTGTTCTTTTGCGTCAGCTTTCAATTGGCCTTTTGTGGCACCGCGGGTTGAAATCGAATCTTCATCATTCTTGATCCGCTCGATCTCCTGCGCCGCAAATTGCCTCACCATTTCCGGTGTCAAAGCTTCGCGCTTGGCGTCATCAATGCTCCGCATAATACCTGAAATATATGCGTCAGGTTTGCCGGCCGGACGAATGTCTGAAAATTTTGGATCTGAAATGATGGCACGGACCAGCGATTCCTGTTCGATATCCGTCATCTGCTTCATATCGCTCAAGTGCAGAAAATGATCCGGGTACTCAGCAATTACCGAAGAAGCAAATCCATGAAAAGTATGAATTCTGACATCATGCGCACGATCGCCGATGATCCCTTGTAGTTTGGAACGCATGGCCTTCACACCAGCGTCGGTGTAGGTGATGGCCAAAATGCCATTGGCCGGCGTATCAGTACGTTTAAGGATATTCGCTATTCGGAGCGTGAGGATAGTGGTCTTGCCCGTTCCTGGACCTGCAATGACCATGACAGGCCCCTCTATGGCATCCACAGCCTCTTTTTGGGCCTTATTGAGGCGGTTGTACTGGAGGTTGAAGGCGGAGTCGGACATGGGATGATTATAGCGTCGAGTGAGGACATGTGGAAGCTTGCTTACACATGTCCGAACGAAGACGATATATAAGCGTAGTGAATATTGCAAATCAATATGGTCTAGTTTCGTAAACGCACAACGAAAGGACAACCTATGAAAGTTACCGTCAAAGACGCGGTCATCACAACTATTCTTTTCGCTCTGTTCTTCATCAGCTTTTGGCTATTCATGGCCGGAAGCGAGATGTACGGACAAGAGACGATGGAATTCAAATGGATCGCGCAGGTCTTCTGTATCAGTGGATTAAAAGCTCTTGGCGCACTTGTTGTGTTTGTCGGCGGGATCGCCCTCCTCAAACGCGAAAGTGATGCCATCGACAAAAGGAAATGTGTGATTCGCATCACCATCCCCGGCTTATCCAGATCGCCAAACAGATCAACCTAAACGCACAGCATCCCGTCTCCGGGATGCTTTTTTATTTAATAGTTCTTCAGCCGATTGATCTTCTCGTGCTGTCTGATCTTCTCATGAGCCTTTGCTTCAATCTGTCTGATACGTTCACGGGTAACACCGAACTCCTTACCCACTTCTTCG
>CAYZZN010000102.1:0-1820 GCA_964483165.1 uncultured Candidatus Saccharibacteria bacterium | reverse complement strand
GTATATGTTTCCATTCCTGCACCATATCAGGCACAAATAAAGAAACAGTGAAGAACTGTGGGAGATTTGCTGAAGATTCATATATGTGGTAGTGTTTATGTCGACTTAGCTCCTTCAAATCATGGATTGATCGGGCTTTTTGGCTAAACCTACAACAGCACAAAAGGATACTCGTGACACAACGTAGACTGACGGTACCACTGGTTGCAGTCGTACATGCGGGATACTTCCGCTCCGGAAAAGGCACACTCATCGCAAAATTCCGCGATATTGGACACCCTGTTTTTGAGACTGGTGAAGAATTGCGCAAAAGAGCGAAACTCCACCCGAACGACCCTACATACGATCCGATCCGCAAACGGCAACCGGTGACCAGCGGTCTGGTCTTACGGGTGACCAAACTGTGGCTCATCGACATCATACGGCGCAAAGTGGACCGGGAAATCATCCATCTCGATGGGATCCCGCGTCTGCCGGACCAGATCCCCATCATCGAATTCCTCCAAGAACGCGGTTACCAGGTCAAAATTGCCTGGAATACCACGCCCATGGAGGTGTGCGAAGCTCGTCCTCCGCGCCCAAACAGACCCGAGGATGTTGATCCTGAACTCATCAAAAATGGACGTGAGTTTTACCGCGACCAGACTCTCCCTACCCTGCACATGCTTGAACAGCAATTTGCAGGCGCCGGGAAGAAACATGATGTGCTCAAGTTCAACAACGCGGAATTGCAACCCGAGGAATCGTTCTCTTTGGTGACGAACTTCATCATTGCTGGACCCAAAGCAGCGCATGCGGCGCCACCCGTGACGGTACAGAGTGCCTCCACTCTTACTTCATTGGATACCAATCACAAATCACCGGGGATTCCGATGCACGGTCAAGTTTACCCTCCCCAATAATCTCAGTTCATTTCACCCCCGCCCACCGGCGGGGTTTTCTTTTGACTTAAAATGTATTGCGTGGTACTTTGAAATAAGAAAAGGATACTGTATGAAAAAAATGTTCATTGGATTAGGTTTTTTGATGTTGGTTCTCATTGAAGCAGTCATGGTATGGCGGACGGGTTGGCCTATCTATGCCTCAGTGATCGTCAGTGCATTGCTCTGGATAAGCGCTGGCATTGCCGGATGGCTTCTCCCCCGCCTCGGCGAGTACGTGCTCATGCCGAAGCTGGATTGGGATATGGGGCGTATTTTGGGAGTTTCCTGCTTGATTGCAGCTGGCCCATTCTTTCTCCTACTTATCAGTGTATGGGCGCACCCGTACTTCCTGCGCAACAAAGACGTGCGCCACATCTTCTTCCGCTAAATCTTCCGCCAAATCACCAACGGCCCTTCTGGGCCGTTTCCTTTTGACAAAAATGTTCAAATAATGTAAACTTTGGCTTCATTCTTATATATTTTCACTCGTATGGATATCCGCAACATCGCCATCATCGCCCACGTTGACCACGGCAAAACAACCCTCACTGACGCCATTATGACCCAATGCGGTCATGGCGACGAAGGAACCATGGACTCGAACGCGCTCGAACAGGAGCGCGGTATTACGATTTACGCAAAGAATACGTCCATCACCTACAAAGGCACCAAGATCAACATTGTCGATACTCCCGGCCACGCTGACTTCGGTTCAGAGGTGGAACGTGTACTCCGTTCGATTGACACCGTTCTCCTTGTCGTCGATGCCCAGGAAGGTCCCATGCCCCAGACGCGTTTCGTCTTGAAGAAGTCTCTCGAGCTTGGTATCAAGCCTATTTTGGTTCTCAATAAGATCGACAAACCGGCTGCCAACCCGGCACGTGCACATGATGAAGT
>CAYZZN010000101.1:0-2123 GCA_964483165.1 uncultured Candidatus Saccharibacteria bacterium | reverse complement strand
GAGATCGCCACACCGATGCGCTTGGAACCATAATCTATGCCGAGGATTCTCATGAACACAGTGTACGCTAAGTTGAAAGTTGGGGCAAAACAATATGGTATACTGGTATGGTGGTTGAAAATTACCAAAGAAAGCCGAATACCAAGTGTGCCGTCTGTGACAATCTGGTCTACAGAAGGCCGATTTTGCTTCAGCAAAGTGGTGGACGGGCATTTTGCAGTGCGAGTTGCTACGGAATAGCTTGCAGAAAAGAAGTTCCCTGCGTAGTATGCGGGACTTTGATACTTGCGCATAAGCACACCAAAACATGTAGTAGGAGTTGTGCGAACAAAAATCGCTCTGGTATAAAATATAAAAATAGCAGTCCAAAGGATAAAGTAAAATCTCAACGTGCACTCAAAACCAGATTACTCGAGATCAGGGGAAAAAAGTGCGGACGTTGTGATTATGGCAAGTTTGAAATTTTACAAATTCATCACAAAGACCGGAATAGAGACAACAACGCTATTGATAATCTGGAGCTGATTTGCCCGAATTGCCATTACGAAGAACACTACCTGGAAAAAAGCTGGTTACGAGATGTTTCCAAATCAGAAAAAATAGTGTAGAGTTTGCAAACCAAAAGGGATGGGTGGCTGAGAGGCCTAAGGCGTCGGTCTTGAAAACCGAAGTCCTCGCAAGGGGACCGTGAGTTCGAATCTCACCCCATCCGCAGTTGAGTGAACGCAGTGAATGAAACAAAGTGGGAGCAAAGCGCCCGCGCGAGTTGCCACGCGTCCCCGCTTGACGCTATAATTATCCCCATGGCAACAGAACCTCTCGTCTCCTGGAGCGCACCCGAACATCTCTATGTCGAAAAACGCCAAGATTGGTATTGGGCGGTTGGCATTGTCACTCTCGCCCTTGCCGCGGTGGCATTCATCTTCGGGAATGTCATCACCGGCATTTTCATCATTGTTGCCGCTGTGGCACTCGTATTGCACGCGTCGCGCCCGCCCAAGATCGTCTCGTATGAGATCAATGATCGTGGCATCATGGCAGACAATGTGCTCTACCCTTTTCTTACGCTCGAATCATTCTGGATACCGCATGATGAATTTCCACCGAAGCTGATCGTGAAGTCGCGCAAGCTGTTCATGCCTTACATCGTCATCTATATTGACGAAGTCGATCCTGAGAATGTCCGCGAAATAATGCTGACATATATCGCCGAGACTGAACACCGTGAATCCATCTTGAAGCATATCCTGGAACGTCTGGGTTTTTAATACAGAACACAAAAATCCCCTCATATGAGGGGATTTTTGTTGCTAACACTGTGATTAGTTCGAGAGGTACCCGAACACTGCCGCGGTGTAACCCATATCAATGATGGTAAACTCACCCATATCGACGATAGCACTGCTATCGACATACCTACGCCAGATCGGGAACGCGTCCCACTTGCTGACGAGCTTCGGATACGTCAACTCATTTACCTTTCTATGCGGTGCACCATCGGTGAGCTCGCTCTGTATGCCATATATTGGGATACCTGGAATTGGATCATTCTTACCGTCGGTTGATGATATGGTGTGGAGTGGTCTCATCGGAGGATTTGAACCGACACCAGTGATGAACGTCTTGTTGAGTGGATTTCCTCCCAACTGCACATCGAGTGCAATCTTGGCATTGTCCAAGTATGTTGCCGCAAGACTAGGATTGATATTCTTGGTCAGCTCATATGCCTTGATGAGTGCCCATGCCCAGCGGCTGGACTCGGAGAATGCTCCCCATCCGGTACCTAGTGTAGTTGTATATGAACCATTGTGATAGGTATTTGCACGGATATTCGCTACAGTTTCGTTGGCGAAAGCGAGGAGAGTGGCTGGACCAGGGTTTGTGACGGTGTAGGCGACGTTATTTCCGACATACAGATACTTGTTCACGATGGTCGGATCAGCTCCTGGAGTACGAGCATAGGTAAACCCTGCACGTCCCTCACTATCCGAACCATATGCATTCCATGTTGTCTGTAGTATTGCAAACCTGCCTGCCATATCCTTGAAGTTGGTATGATACGCTGCTTCATTTGTGGCACGGAAGAGTTCGGCGGCGGCCCAGAGACGCTCATCATCTGAGTT
>CAYZZN010000100.1:0-2192 GCA_964483165.1 uncultured Candidatus Saccharibacteria bacterium | reverse complement strand
CTTTTTTCATACCCGATTCACCCGCGAGCGACTCAATGCTATAGTGGGACTATGAGAACACACGTTTCCCATTCTTTGGAAGATACCGCCCGCATAGCTCACGAATGGCTGGAGCATGTGGCCGTCATCCCAGAATTCAACGAAGCTCTCGTCCTCGGGCTTTCAGGCCATCTTGGGTCAGGGAAAACTTCATTCACCAAGGCGTTGGCACAGCACCTCGGTGTTGTCGAAGAGATCACCAGTCCTACATTTGTGATCATGAAAATATATCCGACCACGCATTCACGTTGGAAACAATTGGTTCACATCGATGCATATCGTCTTGAATCTGCTACGGATATTTCCGCTATTAATTTTGAGAAACAAGTCTCGGACCCGACAAATCTGATCGTGATCGAATGGCCAGAGACGGTCAAAGCAGTGCTTGGTGGACTCAAAGAGTATCACCAGCTCTCATTCAGCATTGATGACGGCGCAACCGTTTCGGGAGATCAGAAAAACACACGTATTATTGTCGAGCAATAGGATAGTGTACAATTCATTTATGCCTGCTTCCGCTACACATTCCGCACCAAAACGCCTTATTCTTATCGATGCACACGCCGTTCTTCATCGCGCCTATCATGCGCTGCCTGACTTTGCCACGGCAAAAGGTGAGCCCACCGGTGCTCTGTATGGCCTCTCAGCCATGCTCATCGGCATCATCGAAGGTCTCAAACCCGACTATGTAGTGGCTTGCTACGACCTCAAGGGCCCAACCTATCGTCATGAGGCGTACAAAGAGTACAAGGCGCATCGCAAACCAACCGATGATGCATTGGTGGCGCAGATGGATCGTTCACGCGATATATTTCATGCACTGAATATTCCCATATATGACAAGCAGGGATTCGAGGCGGATGATATGCTCGGCACCATTGTTGAACAGGTGAAAGGAAAGAAAGTAAAAAAAAGTGAAAATCTAGAAATAATCATCGCCTCGGGCGACATGGATACGCTCCAACTCGTCAAAGGTGAAGAAGTGAAAGTGTATACATTCAAGAAGGGGATCAAGGATACGATCATGTACGATGAAAAAGCGGTCAACGACCGATTTGGTTTCGGACCCGCACTAGTTGCCGACTACAAAGGACTGCGCGGAGATCCTTCTGACAACATTATGGGTGTCAAAGGCATCGGTGAGAAGACTGCCACCATCCTCATCACCTCGTTCGGTACCATCGAGAACATGTACGCAGAATTGGAAGCGGGTCATGAAAAGAAATTTCTCAAAGCTGGCATAACACCACGCATCGTTCAACTTCTCAAAGATAACAAAGAGGAGGCAGAGTTTAGTAAAATGCTTGCGACGATCCGCCGTGATGCACCGATCACTTTCACTTTACCGGAGAAGACATTCAAGGAAAGTTTGGATGTGAAAAAAGTTACTGCCCTATGGACCTTGCTCGAGTTCAGAACGCTGACGCAGAGACTGCAGAAGGTCATGAATGGGGGAGCGGGTTCAACTCCTGAACCGAAGAATGCTGCAAAAATTAAGAGCGGAACTGAAGAGGACGGGCCAGACATAGAGATAGGAATGGAACCGGAGAGAGGAAGTCGTGCGACCAAGACGGCGCCACGGGGAGATTCCTTGTTCGCATCCATCAAAGATACTATTGATCCAACAGATTTGAGTAAGACATTGGTGGCGCTCTGGCTGGTGAACTCCAATCTCACGAGTCCCTCATTTGATGATCTCCTCAATTTTGCCAATACCGAATCATACGAGACCGCCAAAGCCGCCGTGTTCGCGGAGCTCGACAAACGCCATCTCCGCACCGTCTATGAAGATATAGAAGTACCGCTCATCCCCATCATGGAGCGTATGGAGAAGCGTGGTATCCGGATCGACGACAAGCTTCTAGCTGATCTGTCCACGCGTTATCATGCTGAAGCAAACCGTCTCGAAAAGGCGATTTGGAAACATGCTGGTATGGAGTTCAATGTGAGTTCGCCCAAACAACTCGGCGAGGTCCTCTTTGACAAGCTTAATCTGACGGCCAAGAATATGAAGAAGACAGCCGGTGGCGCGCGTTCGACACGTGAATCAGAGTTAGAGAAGCTCAAAGATTTGCACCCGATTGTTCCCATGATCTTCGAATATCGGGAACTCACTAAACTTCTTTCCACATATATAGATGCCATCCCACCCC
>CAYZZN010000099.1:0-2296 GCA_964483165.1 uncultured Candidatus Saccharibacteria bacterium | reverse complement strand
GCACTGATCCCGATCAGCGGTGTGCGGAATACGTCTGAGGTTTCTGCGACGAAGAGTGCCGCTTCACCGATGTGGAAGCCAGACTGGCTCAATGTCGCCCAGAGGCGCAATACTCGCGCTTCTTCACGGAGTTGTTTTTGATTTTTCATGGTTCGTACTTTCAATATTCTTCGGCCGATACTATCAGTCGAAGCGCTCGGGTGAGCGTCCTACGGAGTAGGGTTCTAAATGCAATCTACTGTGAAAAATGGGAGGTGTCAAGAGAACATGCTCTTGATACTATTTGGGTTGCTCTTTTTTGTTGTTACCTGTAGTGTTTTGGAAAAGCACAACAAAAGGAATACTATGCAACACCCATTGCAGAACTTGAATCTTTCAACACTGCTCATGTGCCCACACCTTGTCGCAGGGGACATTGAAGTTCAAGAATACGAAAAGATCTATCGTGGTCCCATCGAATCAGTATCGCTCCATGGATGGACGGTGCACTTTGATCTTGTGTGGTGCGCGTACTACGATCTGGGAACAGACCGGTGGACTGCGGCTGATCACAAGGTTACGGTTATCATCGACAAGCGTGGCTTGCAGATTATGGGGCGCCAGGATTGCCTCCGCTACGTTATGACCAGCGATCGTCGTGATTTTATTGTTGCGACCATTGATGTACGGGGCGGTGCACAACTGGATCCGGCGGACGTCATCGACCTCGATCTGCACAATCTTCCGAAGGCTCAGGTGGTACGACTTGGTTAGATTGGTTTCCACACACGCCGAAGCGCAAACGCTTCGGCTTTTTTATTCTTGCCAAAGCTCATTAGAAGAGTAGGATTATGTCATGTCCCTCACCCTCATCTTCGAAGCCCACGGCACCACCTTCGACAACGAAGCCCATCTGTCCTCGGGCTGGAATGATATCGCGTTTTGCGCACAAACGTCCTCCCGAGTGATCGGGGGGATTTTTGTTTTGACAGGGCGAACCCAGAGGAGTATAACTGTCTAAAGAATTCATATGAAAACTCAACTCAAGAAAAAGAAATCAACAATAACCACTTCGGCGGCCGTGTACCTCATCCTCCAGCGTGCAAACGGGGATATCTTGATGATGCGTCGTTGCAATACGGGGTATCAGGATGGTATGTACCAGACTGTTGCGGGTCATCTCGAGATGAATGAGCTGCCCACCGATGCATTGATCCGTGAATCCTGGGAAGAAGTTCGTATCAAGATTGCACGGCGCGACGTGAAGCTGGTCCACGTCTCTGCTCGTCCGGCGTACGACAAAACAGGCAATCGCTCGGACTTGTTCTTCTTGGTGACTCGCTGGAAGGGAGTTCCCGTCATCGGTGAAAAGAAGAAGTGCGATGATTTGCGCTGGGTGTCGCCACGCAAGCTTCCCAAGAATACAACGCCGCATGTTCGTGAAGGATTGCGTCTGGCATTCAAGGGGATCGTATACTCTGAATTCACCGAAGCTTGGGTCCGTGCTCAGCCGGAATACGGATTGAAGTAATCCACCCCTTTCTTTCGGTAATTATAGTCAATAAAAAAGCCGGGAATTTCTTCCCGGCTTCTGATTTGCGACTTTCGTTTTCTGACTATTTTTCACTCGATTTGCTCATTGAGGGTGTGACTACTTGTCCGGCCAATTGACCGTCAATCAGAGGAGGGAGTCGCTGATAGATTGCTTCATTCCGAGCGAGCCAGAATGTGAAATACCCAGGGACTTCCTTTCGTGTGTCTTCAGCATCTGCAGTAACTGCTCCCAACCCAAATGCGTGGAGAATGAGGATGACGCTTCGGGTAAACGTGTTGGCGTATTTTTCCTGCCAGTCGTTCTCTCCCGCCAGACCGCTTTTGGGGTAGTACACCCGAAATACGAGGCGTTCCTGGGTAGGGTCAATTGGTTGAAAATCATTGCCAGGAAAGTTGCGGTTGATAAGGTCGCAGTGTTCCTGGGCCGTTTCAACTTTTGATTCGATGCGGACGTCTGACCACTGCCACTGGAGTCCCAACTGGAGTACGCTAATGAGGCGTTTTTCAAGGTCTTGCATAATAATCCTTTCGCTAGACTCGATATTACCCTTGTTGTACACTTTGTCAATAATACCTAACCACACATCGTGCGACCCGGTATGGCATTGAGAACTATGTGAACGGCGTACCCCTGGAGACGCTGGTGACGACGAAATTTAAGTGGCAGCCGGGGTGGGTATATATGATAAAATAAGCTGCATGAATTTATACTTTATAGTTTCAGTACCTGATTTCAAGCTTACACCTACACAGCAGAAGTCTT
>CAYZZN010000098.1:0-2307 GCA_964483165.1 uncultured Candidatus Saccharibacteria bacterium | reverse complement strand
TTGGTTAGAGCACAGAGCTTATACCTCTGGGGTCCTTGGTTCGAATCCAAGAGGGCGGACACGAAGAAATAAAAAGCCGGCATGCAATGCCGGTGGTTAACGTTCTGAAATCATTTGTAATGAAGCGGCGGATCAATAAGGATGGGGCATCCTGAATTTTCCGGTCCACATATATTCTGTCAGACAAATGAGTGCAAGTCCCATTAGGGCCGCCCCTAATTTTATACCGAGGCACATTAAGGAGAACTTGAGCCATGTCCCACGTGGTATGGTGGAGTCCAAGGCGGAGCCAATGCTCGGTTCCACTATCACCGCAATAATGAATAAGGCGATTATTATAGGGATGAGCGTTACGGTTGCCAGTGTTTTTTTGAGTTTTTTCGAGTTCACAGGTGTCCTTTCGTACTGTTCATTGTAAGGTTAACATAACTGTATTTTGAAGACCACATCAAAAGGCATGATATACTAATTGTTATGAAACGCGGCTTCACCTTCATCGAAGTCATGGTGGTCGTCTCCATCATCAGCATGCTCTCAAGCGTGGTGATTGCGAGTGTAACGCCGGCGCGTGCTCGAGCACGCGATGCCGCTCGTACCCAACAAGTCAGGCAGGTGGATCTGGCCATACAACTCTACAAAGCCAATACGGGTCACGCGCCTGATCTCCAGCAGTCGTGCAAAATACAGACTGATCCGATGAATGAGAATACTGATATTTCCGGATGTGTCGCGGTCTCGACGCAAGGAATAACGGCTGATGAGGATGACGGCAATGATACCCCGTGGGAGCGACTGCAAAAAGATTTGTCGCCCTATATTCCATCACTCCCGAACGATCCGTGCCCTTCGTGCGTCTCGGGGTCCCTCGGATATTCCTTGGAATACACCTACAATTCACCATTCGCCATGCAGTATTATTGTTCTACGTATGACAATTGCACCGCGGATGATGATTCATACCAATTTTATGCACCGTTGGAAGAAGATGATGAACCTGCGGGATCGAATAATGATAGTGATGACGACGATGATGACGATACGTACTACTCACCTCAGTCAGGACCAGATACGACGCCACCGAGCGTTCCGACTGGAGTCGCTGTCGTGCTCAATGGCGCATGGCCAGAACTATCCGCTGTGATTTCTTGGAATGCTTCCACCGATACCGGCGGATCTGGTCTCGATGGATACAAGGTGCCGGAGATCGACCTCGTGCAATACGGATACACTCCGACGCATCCAGAGACCACCCGCACGCAGCAGATGTTCACGTTCTTGGCTGGACAGGAGCGTTGCTTCACAGTAGTCGCATACGATAACGCGGGGAACGCGTCTGCTGCGAGCGGTGCGGCATGTGTAGTGTTGCCGGCGTACTACAGCCTCCCGACCCCAACTGGATTGACGGCGAACATCGTGGGCGCGGAAACGCATCTGAGCTGGGGATATCCATATGAGTCGGAACAGCAATTCCCGATAGCGTTCACGGTATATCGCGACGGTGGATTTAACGGATACATTTACGTGTATGGGCCCGATTCGCCGATCACTCTGACGAAATACTGGTCATTGCCCGCGTGTTGGCAAGTCTACGCGAGTGTGGGTGACTACGGTGATACTAGGTCAGCACTGACTCCGCAAGTGTGCACGCAGTAGGCTCTTTACTCGAAGTGCGCTTCCGCAGTATGCGACTCGACGGCTTTTTTCAATAATGGATAAGCGCTGAGCGTTGCGTCCTCATCAACAAGTTTCACCGCTTCAGTCCGCGCCGCTTCGACCATCTTGAGATTTTTCAATGCTTCCATGGCAACATCAGAGACACCCCATTGTCGCAGACCGGACAATTCGCCCGCACCGCGTTGCGCCAGATCGAGTTCGGCAAGCTCAAAACCATTTTTTGCCGTGGCGAGAGCTTTGAGACGCTCGATAGATTTTGCAGAATTGGTCTCCGTGAATGCGTAGCAGTATGCTTGGTGAGTACTTCTCATGACGCGGCCGCGGAGTTGATGGAGCTGTGCCAAGCCGAACCGTTCAGCGCCCTCGATAATGATGACCGTGGCATTGGGCACATTCACGCCAACTTCGACGACTGATGTCGCACAGAGGATCTGGATTTTGCCGGCCTTGAATTCGGCCATGACGGCGTCTTTTTCATCAGGCTTCATCTTGCTGTGGAGGATATCGATCTCATATTCGGGGAACACCGACTGTTTGAGTCGTTTCGCTTCTTCTTTGACTGATTTCGCGATAACCGCCGCTTCTTTATCAGGATCGGGCTCATTGATACGCGGACAGATGACATACAACTGA
>CAYZZN010000097.1:0-2325 GCA_964483165.1 uncultured Candidatus Saccharibacteria bacterium | reverse complement strand
TATACCCATAATTTTATACCCAAAAAGAGATCTGTAAACTATTCAGGCGAAAAAAATTATGTCGTAACAATAAAAAGTGGCTGAAAAGTTAACATTACAGATGTTCGATCTCTGCCGGAGGAACCTTGGCCTTCCAAATCTTTTTATGCAATGTTGTCCATACTTCCTGCAATTCTGGATTCTTGAGAATAAGAAGGACGAGAATGCCGACCAAGAGACCCACCAGCCCTGCACAGAATCCTTGGAGAAAGACTCCCCACACTTTGGTGAGCGGAAATACCGCCGCAAAGATGCGCAAGCCCAGGAACGCAGCATAACCCATGATGACTGACGCTGAAAATGTGTGAAACAATGTCGAGAACACGGGGCGTGAGAATCCCGCAAATTTCTTTTCGAACATCCACCAATGCAGGATGGTGTTCAATATCACCCCGACCGAATACGCGAGCGGTAAGACCAACGCACTCGTCCCTACTTGACCACTGACTTTCAACAAATCCTCCAAGAAGAACCGAAAAACCGGGTAGGCGAAGAATGCTTTGGTCAGTGCATAACCCAGAATCACAATAACGGCCGATGAAATGACATTGATGAGCAGCGGCTTGGTGGTCTTGCCCTCGGCGTAAAATGCACGGACAAACAAGACAATGAGACTTTGGCCGATGACGGAGATCATGAATATGGCCAGTGACGCGGCAGTGAGACGAGTGTCCGCCCAATCGAACGCACCCGCGCCGAGGACGGTACGGACGATCTGCGCGCGCAGGACGATGAACATGACCATGATAGGCGTCGACCAGAAGATGATGTGGCGTGCCGCCGAGATCATCTTGTCGAGGAATTCACGGGTATTGCCATTCACGAACAATCGCGACAGATCCGGGAACACAGCCGATGAATAGCTGGCGCCGATAATAGTGAGCGGTACCGATTGCAGATTGAATGAGAGGCTGAACACAGCGATGGATCCCTTGCTCATGAGCGATGCAAGCGCGGTCAGGAAGAAGGTGGCGAGTTGGTTGGCCGACATGGTCACCGTGCGCGGCAGTGACAGGAATATAGCCTTCTTGATGTGGTTCCATTGGATATTTCGCGTGAATGCGGGAATCAGCTTGGTCTGCGCCATGAACGGCAACTGTATGGCCATGTGCAAGAATGCCCCCAGAGCCACACCTACTGCAAGCCCAGGAATACCGAATACCGGATAGAACGCGATAATACCGACGATGATGCTCACGTTATAAAACAACGGGCTTGCCGCATACACGAGGAAGCGACGGTGCATCTGGGTCACGCTGGAGAACAGATTTGAGAGACCAAGCAAGAATGGCGAGAACAGGAGTATGCGCGAGGAAAGGATGAGATCGGGAAGGCCTGGATCATTGGAAAAGCCGGGCAGAAGGAACGGAATGAGATATGGCACGAGGAAATACGCAATCGCGCTCGCCACCACCATCAATCCGAAAAACACCGTGAAAATAGAGTCGGAGAATCTCCTGCCCTCTTCGCCACCTTTGTGGAATCGCTCGATGAAGAAAGGTAGCAGAACTGACGCTGAGACGAGCGACCCGATCGAAACGAAGATGAGATCGGGAATACGGAACGCCGCATAATACATATCGAGTGATTGTCCGGCACCAAAGGAATAAGCGAGCAACTTGTCGCGCACGAGCGCCAAGAGCTGGGACATGAGTGCGAACCCCGCAAGAAGATACGCCGCCTCATGGAGACCGCGTATTTCCCTGCCGATGACTGAAAACCATTTCTTAACCATTGAATATGCCTCAAGTATAGCAGTGAACCCGATCAACTTGAAATGTGTACAATGCGCGGAGGAATGCGAAAATGCTCCCGGTTTCCCGAGAGCATTTCCGTTGAGCCATACCGTAAGCCGAATCCTGTTCCCCGAAGGGTGACAACCATTTATCTAGAACGCGCATCGCTGCGCGCCTCAAGCGATTCTTCCCGACACCTTGCGGAGGCGGGACACGATCTTGCACTGAAGTAAGGATTTTGCCGTTGCACCCTCATGTTGCCATGAAGTTCATCCCTCAGGCAATGAGAATTTTGTATTCAAATCCAAATGACGCGTGTAGGCGGAGCATGAATGCAAGCTCCTCTTGTTTTGAATAAAAAATTCTCATTGCCTTCAGGATGTCCTAACCTTTCGGCTCGGACGTCACTGTTCGCACCTCTGGGTATTACCCTGGCAGGCGTTACCTGCTACTTGTCTGCATGACGAGAGCGATCGCTCATTCTCACCATGCCAGTGTTCGGACTTTCCTCACACGCCCTTGCGGACATGCGCGGTTGTCTGGTACAGCT
>CAYZZN010000096.1:0-2351 GCA_964483165.1 uncultured Candidatus Saccharibacteria bacterium | reverse complement strand
ATCGACTGGGGCTTTCTAGGGGGAGGGGCATTTAATCTCACGGGAGGAACATTTACTGCTCCCGCAACGCTTCAAGCTACTATAAGCAATACTTTTTCGATCGATGGGGTAGATGTGGACTGGACTACGAACTCATCAACGTTCGAGATACTTCCTACCAATATAACTGTCACGATACCTTCAGATACTTACTACAATCTCATTCTATCGATGGGTGGAGATACGTCAGGAATAGACCTTGCCGGAGATATCACAACATCGAATGATCTTACAATTCCTGCAGGTGGCGGCCAGTTAACTATTACTGTTCTCACTGGAAGCACGATCACCGTCGGAGGTGACTTCTCTGCTACGGGCCTTGATGGGTTATCTTATATTCTTCAATCTTCCGTCGCCGATCAAGAGTGGTTCATCGATGTGACAGGAACCACTAACGCCACATACCTCAACGTCAAAGATTCAAATAATACAAGCGGTACGAATATTGATTGTCTCACTGGTTGTTTTAATTCAGGTAACAATACGGGTTGGAATTTTGGCAGCGTTTCCGCTCCCACTGTCACTACTTCTTCCATCTCGTCAGTCGCTACCTCCACTGCCACATTCAATGGGGAAATTACCGCGACCGGAGGAGAAGTAGGTGCTGGCACTCAACACGGCTTTGCATATGGGACTTCTGCCACTCTCGCGACGACGATAGCGACCACTACGCTCGGTACCTATGCCGCCACCGGTCTCACCCCGAACACGACGTACTATGTCCGCGCCTACGCTGTCAATTCGGCCGGTACAAGCACCGGAAGCATTGAAACATTCACTACTGATGCTATCTCCGCTCCCACCCTCACCACCTCCGCCGCTACTGCCATCACTACGACAGAGGCTACCCTGAACGGCGAGATCACCGACACCGGAGGAGAAGACGCCACTGACCACGGTTTCGCATATGGTACAGACGCAACGCTTGCAACTACGTTGGCTACTTCATCCCTGGGCGCTCTCGGTGCGACGACATTCACCGAAGATCTGACTGGTCTCACCGCTGGTACCACCTATTACTTCCGTGCATATGCAGTGAACTCTGTCGGAACCTCGACGGGATCTATTCTCACTTTTGATACGGAAGCTGAACCCGAGCCAGAGCCAGAACCTAGCTCTTCGAGTGGCGGCTCTTCAACGTCAGCTAGTCGTATTCAGAATCTGCTCGCGCAAGGCAATATTGCGCTGGCAAATGAGCTTCTCGGGTTGTATCCCGATGCGATTCCTGGCTGTCCCGCAGGCTTTGTCTGTACGCCCAACCCTGCTTATCAACCGCCCACACCTGAAGGATTGCCCACAACAGTCCCGCCTTTTATCGTGGTGGCTGAGGACCCTGAATACCGAGCAAGCGGGGATCATCTCGATCTTTTGAGCACTGCCCCGGTCGTATCCTCCTCGACTCCGGTCAGGGTCATGCCGTTACCGGACGAGACTTCGAACACCCTTGATGCTCGTATCGATGATGTTTCCGCCTCCGTTCTTACGAAGATTTGGCAGCCTATCGCTTCGTTTTTCACATCTCTCTGGGATTGGATCTTCTAGATCTCTTGGGCCGATTACGAGGGCGTTTGTGATGGCGCACTAGATTTTCTCGGTTATCCACATGTTTTATATAGCAGTATATGCATGCTGTATACTGTATTCATATGAATACATCTCGAACCTTTTTCTACGGCGCACTATTGGCTGTAGTCGCTCTGTTTGTTATGGTCAGTCCAGGCAGAGCGCAAGCAACAGTCTTCAACGCAGTCGCTTCGGGATACTGGAACATCGGCTTGACGTGGTCTGAGGATGTAGGGGCGTGCACCTCCATGTGTGAAGAGGGTGTCGACTATCCGACAGCCGGGGATACGGTGAATATCACTGATTTTGATGTCACATATAGTAATGGCGCGGTAGCAGATAATGTAACTCTTTCTGGCGCCGCATCTCTCAGTGGCGAGGAAGGGGAGACTGATTTTACGGTAGGTTCGATCACGATCGAGGGTAGCTCATCTTTTACCGCAGGTCCTACGGTTATCTCAGGCAATCTATTCATGGATGATATGAGCGTATTCAACATCCGTCAGGATAGAACCGTTGAAATAGGTGGCGATATCACCGTGAGCGGCAGTAGTGCCATCCAAGTGGGAGCTGACAGCACAGTTGTGCTTACCGGCACAGGGCAAACGGTCAATGGAGATATAGTTTTTTTCAATTTCACCAAGGAAGTATCGAGTGAAGATACGCTGACATTCGGCGGAACGTATCAGTTCGCCGGGCTATTGACGCTAAATGGGCAAGACGGACAACTCCTCACTGTTTCGGGCGGA
>CAYZZN010000095.1:0-2455 GCA_964483165.1 uncultured Candidatus Saccharibacteria bacterium | reverse complement strand
GATATCGAAGCATTCGCACGCATCAAAGTCATTGGTGTTGGAGGCTCCGGCGGCAACGCCATCAACCACATGATCACCAGCAAGGTCCGCGGTGTTGATTTTATCGCTGTGAACACGGACTCGCAGGATCTGCATCGTTCACTCGCCAAGAAACGTATTCACATCGGCAAGAACATCACCCGAGGGCTCGGCACCGGCATGAATCCGGATCTGGGTCGTCGCGCCGTCGAAGAGACTCGCGATGAAGTCCAAGAAGTTGTCAAAGGTGCAGACATGGTCTTCGTAGCTGGCGGATTTGGTGGAGGTACCTGCAGCGGTGCCGCACCGATGGTCGCGCGTGTCGCCAAAGAGCTCGGTTGCCTCACTGTCGCCGTCGTCACCAAGCCATTCTTCTTCGAAGGTCGCCAGCGCTCACGCATCGCCGAAGCGGCACTCGAAGAGATGCGCAAAGAAGTTGACGCCATCATCGTCATCCCCAACGACCGCCTCCTCTCCGCTATCAGCAAGGAAACCACCGTCCGCAATGCATTCGTCATGTGTGACGAGATCCTCCGCCAAGCAGTCGAAGGTATTTCCGACCTCATCACAACTCCTGGTTTGATCAACATCGACTTTGCCGACATCCGCACCGTCATGGAGAACGCCGGCTCAGCCCTCATGGGTATTGGTTCAGCATCTGGCGAGAATCGCGCCATCGAAGCCGCCAAGGCCGCCATCAACTCACCTCTTCTCGACGTTTCTATCACTGGTTCCAAAGGTGTCCTCTTCTCTATTGCCGGCGGCGAAGACCTCACCATGTTCGAGATCCAGGATGCCGCCAAGGTCATCACCGAATCCATCGACCCTGAAGCCAAGATCATCTTCGGTACCGTCCGCGACGACAAGCTCAAGAAGAACGAGATCAAGATCACCGTCATCGCGACCGGCTTTCCGGAGAGCAATACCGCAACCCGTCCTTCTTCAGCCCCTGTTTCAGCTGAACCAACTATCGCTTCCATCATGAAGAACGCCGCCGAGAAGGCCGAGAAGCCTGATCGCGAACGTGGCAAGATTTTCAATTCCATGGGCGATATGAAGCGCGAGACCGCCGCTGACAAGGTTGAGAAAAAAGAAGAAAAGAAGGAGGATGACGATGATTGGGGTGCTATACCGGCGTTCTTGAGAAGGAGTAGGTTGAAATAGGTTGGCCCAAATTTTGAGAAATTTTATATAAAAAGAACCCGCGGCGTGAGCTGCGGGTTTTGTCTTACATATCTGGACTTCGAATCGATTTCAAGATGAACCCAATAGTTGTTTCTTTTGGGCAGCCAGCAACTGTTCTGTCCGGGCGATCTCTTCGAGCTGTCGTTCTTTTTTCTTTGCTTCGACCTCTTGAAGTGATTTGCGATAGGATCGGGCAAGCCGTAATCGCTCAGGAGCAGAAACCCGTTGAATAGCGAGCACCTGCGCAGCCTTTGAGCCACCAAGGACAGCTTCCTCAATAGTTTTTGGCGCACGGTATCTGCCATCTCCGTTCGTTGCCCGAGGCAGCAACAAGGTCTGACGCATGGCCATCTCTTTCAGCTTTTTCCGGGACATGCCGTCGAGTTGACGATGCGTAAGCATGTGGAGCAAGCCGAGATGATTCATGACTTCGATCAGATAGGGTCGGAGACTGAACAACCGTTCGCTGAACTGCTGATCCGAATCATGTTCACTCTTCCAGCCGCCCAGCAACACAAGCTTGGTAAGAAAGCCGCGCACGCTCCCTTGCTCCAGCTTTGATTTCATGCCTTGTTTATTCGCATTATCGTAGCGACTCTCGGCACCTGGGTCATAATTATGGATAGTACAATATTTGTCTCCATTGATCCTGAAAAACCAGACAATCTTTTCCAGAAGGTCTTTATCTTCAATGATCCACTCCAGAGTCGTGGAGTAACTGTTGGGAAAGATTTCCCCAGCCCTGCTGAAGACCCGGGCGCACAAAACCGAAAATGCTTTGGTAGCTATCTTCATCAAATTCCTCGCATCCCAGACACCCGCCGAAGATGCAGCACCGTCCGGGTTGGTTAGTGTGGATTGATGATTATAACCGTCAGCGACATCAAGAAGGAATAATACGACTTTCTTGCCGTCGTTGTAGAAATAATCATCTGATGTTCCAAGTTTATGAATCAAACCGATCCGAACATCAATGTCGCTGTTTTTGAGCCACAGATTCCGCCACTCTTCAAAAGTACGGACGTTCGAATGTTTCAGCATAAACAAGGGATGTTTCGCTCGTTTGGTCGTCTCTTTCATACCCACTCTACCTTTCTTTGCTATGCCCAGTTATTTAGGGCGGTTTTTATTGTGGAGATCTAGCTCCGCAATCTAGCCTACTCCGCAGGGCATTTTTGTCAATTGAAAACCCGCCGATGAAGGCGGGCTGTGGTTATGGATGCCGAGCTCCGGTCCGATAGTAGATCTCATC
>CAYZZN010000094.1:1228-2461 GCA_964483165.1 uncultured Candidatus Saccharibacteria bacterium | reverse complement strand
CATATATGCACACTTATTGTTCACCGCCTTACGAATCAACTTCTGGACAGCAAATCGTCCCGGCATGCTCATTTTGTAGAGATTCTCAGATGAAAGATCGCCGACCTTGAAACGGATGGTATTTGAGAGTGCTGTTTTGTACCCCGCTTCTTCGAGCATGGCGTTCAAGATCTCAACGGTAGAACTTTTGCCCTTGGTCCCTGTTATACCAATCACTTTGATCTTACGTGAAGGGAAGCGGTACCAAAGAGCCGCCAAAAAGGCCAAGGTCCAGTGGTATGCCGGCTGTAAAAAGCTGAATAGTTTGGCGGGAATGAGTCGGCGGATGCGTCCTAAGATGCTATCTATCATGGCCGTATTATGGCTTATTTGAGGGGTTTTGTAGATGTTGACAAGTATGCTTACATTGTGCTATAATATACTCAGTTACAAAATAACCCCCGTTGGAGGCTCTACAAAGAGCTTCCTTGGAGGGAAGTGAACTTTGAAAGCTGAAGACAAACAGAAAGAAACCATGAAAATATCACCCGTTACTGCCGCATTCCTCTTTGTTGGTTGCTTGCTACTCGCTGGGGCAATCCTCATCCCCTCTGAACAGCAGTCACAATCCTACGAACGTCAGGGATTCACCTACAATGAAGCCGGTTTGGTTGAATATCTGGGGGAGGAAGACACGGGATATGTTATCCGTTGTTTTCCGTTCCCGAGGAATCGTCCGATCACCTACATGGTCGAGACATTGGCGACCAACGACCCGGATGGGAAAAAGCGGCCTTACGTCGGGATCTCACCCATTCCACTTACCAATGGGACGAAGGTGGCGATCCGGTCAATCCGCATCGCCCAACCCGCTGGCGCTTCAAGGGTTCGGTTCGTCTCTCCTGTTGAATGACGCACAGTCCTCACCAAACCCCTCGGGAATCTCCCAAGGGGTTTGTTTTTTTATATCAATTAACTAAGCATCTTCAGCGCCGCCTTCACCTTCTTACCCGTATCTTCAATCTCCGGATCTATCTTCTTCAACGCTTCACGTGCTTCATCCGCGTCATACCCGAGCGCAAGGAGGGCGGCGATGGCATCCATATCACTGGACATGCCTGCTGACATATCACCACCACTTTCAATGCCGCCGAGTTTATCTTTCAATTCAAGGACTATTTTTTCTGCTGTTTTTCTGCCGATGCCGGAAACTTTTACTAGATGCGCCACCGAACCGCTCCTGATGGAACTCGT
>CAYZZN010000094.1:0-1128 GCA_964483165.1 uncultured Candidatus Saccharibacteria bacterium | reverse complement strand
TCACGCTTTACTTTTCCCTGTGCCCGTGTTAAGTTGAGAGCCACAAACCCATGCCTATTACCTCATCAGCTCACAAGGCTCTCCGTGCTTCCCAGAAGAAGCGCGTCTTCAACCTCCGCCGCAAGTCGGCCATCGAAAGGCAGCTCAAGGAGTTCCGTAAACTCGTAGCTGCAAAGAACAAGGCTGAAGCCCAGAAGCTCATCCCTACTATTTACCAGGCGCTTGATAAGGCGGTGAAGACCAACTACATCAAGGCCAACACATCGTCACGCACCAAGTCTCGCGTGATGGCCGCTCTGAAGAAGATCTAACTTCTTTCTTTCTGTTATACTAACTTCGCGTACGCTCGGACGCCCTCATCGTTCAATGGATAGGACGCAAGATTGCGGATCTTGCAATGTAGGTTCGATTCCTACTGAGGGCACTATAGGCAAAAAGCCGGTCGATGCCGGTTTTTTGTTATCATGTTGACAAAAATGTAAAATAATGTACTATCTTTTTCAGCTATTTGAACCAAACGAAAGGTATCTTTTGAAAATACATACACAAAACCAAGGGATCGTTCCGGTTACGGGACGGAATCTCAAGTTGGCGACACAATCACCGCTTCTGAAGAATTGGATGGAGCGTCTCGATTCGAACATCAGACTCAAGGGTGTCGAAGTCCAACATTTGACCGTGGTTCGGCGCAACAACGCTGATCATGTCTTGTTCATGATGATCAAGGCGGACGTCGTCGATTTCAAGAATCGGCGCCTACCTGGAGTGGTATTCTTGAGGGGCCCGGCAGTGGGGATGCTCATTGTTCTGAAGCAGGCCGATAACGGCGATGAATGGGTGGTGCTCATCGAGAGCTCCATGCCCTCTATCGGCCAATGTTCATATCCCCAGCTTCCAGCGGGGATGATGGATGGGGAGAAGGATGGACTCACGGTCGCTATCCGTGAGATCAGGGAGGAGACCGGCCTCAAAGCTACACCAGCTGAGGTGTCCGATCTCACCGGCACGTTCTATGAGGGCGCTGACTGGCCGGGTATCTACCCATCTCCTGGCGCGTGCGACGAGTTCATCAAGCTCTTCCTGTGTTGCAAAACCATGTCTGATCGTCAGATCCGAGCATTGAACGGA
>CAYZZN010000093.1:0-2576 GCA_964483165.1 uncultured Candidatus Saccharibacteria bacterium | reverse complement strand
ATCGAAGCAGTGAGAACAGTGGAGAAAGTTTAAGACTATGAATCAAAAAGACGACAAACTGAAAGAAATCATCCGTGAGCTGGCTGCCGAGTATTTTTCCCGTGAATCAAACCGCCAGTCGCTCATCACGATCACTGATATTGAATTATTCAACCGGGGTGGCAAGGCACGCATCCTCATGACTGTGCTTCCCGAAAGCGCCGAGCAGGCCGCACTTGAATTCGCCCAACGTCAGCTCACCGAATTCCGCCAACATGTCATGGAAAAGTCGCGCATCGGTCGTATTCCCTTCTTTGAAGTCGCCCTCGACGTGGGTGAGAAAAATCGCCAGAGATTAGACGAAATCACGAAAAAACTGTAGGATTGTGGTACTCTACGGCCACGTAGAAAAGTGGTAATTCGGCTCTCTGCAAAAGAGCTATGCGCGAGTTCGATTCTCGCCGTGGCCTCACAATTTAATATCGTGAACTCATGCCGGGGTGGCGTAATTGGTAGCCGCAGGAGACTTAAAATTTCCCGATCGCAAGATCTTGTGGGTTCGAGTCCCACCCCCGGCACACACTTTTAGGACAATCCTATCTGGGGCGTTCTTAAATGATCTTCTTACTGAACACCACCAACCGCTCCGCATAGCTTTGCGTCCAGGCATCCCAATCACCCTCGCAGGTGATCAAATTGAGGTGCGCGCCAGTACTGGTCCCGAAGACTTCTGATGCATCATCCCCGGGTGCGTAGGATTTGATCTCACGGACCACAAAGGAAGTAGAAGTTCCTGCCGCATCGGTGACGTATATCAGATCGCCGCTTTTCAATTCATGGAGACGATCGAAGACCGCGGACATCTGATTCATCCAACCGCGATGACCATCCATGACCGCATTTCCTACGTTTCCCGGGATGGAATTAGTGCTGAGCCAACCTACCGTGTCAGGACTTTTGGGCACATCCATAGCTCCACTGGCCGTCACTCCCAGTGGCTCGATCTCCGCATCCACATTGATTGCAGGAATGACAAGACGAACAGGAACAGCCTTATGATCGACGTCATCTACCCCTTTCGGTGACCGAGCATTGTCCGCGGCGAGGGATAACGAGTATAGAAAAAGACCGACGGCAATAACCATCACCCCTAACAACCAATTAGTTCTTCTGGGCGACATACACGTATGCCTTCTTGCCCGAGATTATTGCCAGCATCAACATTCCAGCGGCCAAGATGACTTCCCACGGAAAGCCTCTTCGATCATCGGGACCAAAGCCAGCATCGGGAAACTGAGTATCCGCGGCGCCGAGGACTTGAGGGATGCCAATATCGGTGTCGGAGCTAGAATCCGGTGATCGCGATATGAGAGTCGATCGGCGACCTCCACCGTTTCTGTCTTCATCTTCGCATGCATCACCACACCCACCGGTCCCGCCCTCATCCTCAGGTGGTGTTACTGGAGGAGTGGTCGTGCCGGAGCCTCCGTCATCAGGGGTCGTGGTAGCTATATCATCATTGGTGATCGTACACGTTTTGGTATCTCCGGAAAGTAAACTGATACTGCCGCTCGAGTCACAATCCCCGCTGAAATTCGCAGCGTATCCCGCAACTGCATCTTCGCTTACGGTATAAGTACCTGTCGCCACTATGAATGACATGCCAGGCGACTCCATTCCTGCAAATGGACTACCTGCAACATCCGAGTCGGAAAGCGTGAGATGGAGGGTAAAATCCGATGAGCTTGCCATACCTCCATCATCGTTGATGACGTGTTTGATGACATACAGCGTACTCGTGGCGGGCGTAGGAGGCTCAGGAGGATTATCGGGATGGGTGCAGTAGTCATGCGGATGAACCGTGGTGTTGTCACCAGCAATGAATTCGCCATAAACATGATTATCCACGAGCACGCGCTGCACATCGCCATACCAGACATCGTATTGCGTCTTACATTCCGGAATATCTACCGTCAATGTTTCCGTGGAAGATGCCGCGACGGTGATGGTTGCACTGCCGTCAAAAAATTCCTGTTCTGAAAGATGTGCAGGATCGAAGGGGCCGAACATTTTGTATGAGGCAAGACTGAGAGGCACGGAACATTCCGTGTTATTGGTGATGGTGGCTGTTACTGTATGGGCATCAACATCGGGGTCAAAATCTATAACAAGTGAGCCATCCGCGTATGTATCGACAGCTTGATAGTAGCTGAGGTGCGGGTCAGCATCACAGGTCATGGCCTGGAGCGTATGCCCTCCCGAAAAGATCGAGAACAGAGCAATAATAAATACTAAATATTTCATGATAGTAAGGAGTTAGGTAATACGGCTGGTAAATTCTGAGACGTGCTAGCTCTCCAGATATTACATAGCCTCCGCTCAATTGTCTATGGCCTGCGAAACAAAAGATCACCGCATCGAAGCGGTGATTTTTTGTTCATAACCTTCCCAGATGTCCCGATACTAATTATCCGTACGGAACGTTGAAGGCCAGGTGATGCTCACATTCCCTGCTTGATCCGTCGTATATACAGAGTAGTAGTAGACGGTATCCGACTGGAGACCCGAAAGACCGACACTCTCTGAAGAACGGAATG
>CAYZZN010000092.1:0-2636 GCA_964483165.1 uncultured Candidatus Saccharibacteria bacterium | reverse complement strand
CCGTCAGAACTTGCTCGGTAAGCGCGTGGACTATTCAGGCCGTTCAGTTATCGTCGTTGGTCCAGAACTCCGTCTCGACCAATGCGGTCTGCCCAAACATATGGCGCTGGAATTGTTCCGCCCATTCGTTATTTCAGGACTCTTGAAGAGGGAACTTGCCTACAACATCCGTGGCGCCAACCGTCTTATAGATGATGGTTCCAAGGAAGTTTGGGAAATTCTCGAAGAAGTCATCAAGGGCAAATACGTGCTCCTCAACCGTGCGCCAACATTGCACCGTCTCGGTATCCAGGCATTCCAGCCAATACTGATCGAAGGTAACGCTATCCAGGTTCACCCGCTCGTCTGTACCGCTTTTAACGCTGACTTCGACGGTGACCAGATGGCTGTTCACGTTCCGCTCTCGGTTGAGGCGCAAATGGAAGCCAAGATGATCATGGCATCTGACAAGAACATCTTGAAGCCAGGTAACAATGATCCGACTGTCGTCGCAAAACTGCTCGATATCGTCCTCGGATGTTTCTGGGTGACCAAGATTGTCGACGGGACAGCAGGTACCGGCAAAATATTCGAATCTCCCGAGGCTGCCGTGCTCGCACACAGTTTCAAAGATATCGATCTTCGCGCAAAAGTGAAGGTTCTCGCTCCGAAGACGGCCAAGTATGCCGCATTCAAGGAGGGTATATTTGAGACTACCGTCGGTCGCATCCTCCTCAACAACGTTCTTCCTACCGATTATCCATTCATCAACGAAGAATGTGGCCGCAAGCGCATTGCGACTATCATCGATGACATGATCACACTTCTCGGCTCCGAGAGCGTCGCACCTATCCTCGACCGTATCAAGAATTTCGGTTTTGCCTACGCGACGCATTCTGGTACGACATGGGGTATTGATGACATCGTCATCCCTCCTCAGAAGTATGAGATAGTCAAACAAGGCAAGGTTCGTGCAGATCGCGTGACTCAGCAGTTCAACGAAGGACTCCTGACCGAAGAAGAGCGTATCCGCAAACATATCGAGATCTGGCAACATGCCAAGGGTGAAGTCGAAAAGACCATTCCTGGCTCTCTCGACAAGAATGGCTCGGTCTATGACATGGTCAACTCAGGTGCCCGCGGCTCGCTCTCTCAGATCACCATCATGGCGGGTATGAAGGGTCTTATTGCTTCGGTTTCCGGAGATACCATCGAATTCCCGATCCTCTCATGTGCCAAGGAAGGTTTGACTCCGATCGAATACTTCATTACTACTCACGGTTCACGTAAGGGTCTCACTGACACAGCATTGAACACTGCCAAGGCAGGATATCTCACTCGTAAGCTCTTCGTGGTTGCTCAGGACGTGGTTGTTTCGGAAGATGATTGTGGTACCAAGGAATTTATCATTATCCGCAAGGCCACTGCTTCCGGTATGGCCATCCCACTCTCCAAGAACATTCGTGGTCGCGTATTGGCGGAAACACTCAAAGGAACAGACGGAAAAGTTTTGTTCGAGAAGAATCACATGCTTTCCAAGACTGATGCGGCGAAAATCGAAGAAGCTGGTGTCCTCCAGGTTCATGTTCGCTCACCGCTCTCATGTAAGACGATCCGTGGCGTCTGTGCGCAGTGTTATGGTCTCGATCTCGGTAAGAACAAGCTCGTCGATCTCGGTGAAGCAGTCGGTACTGTCGCAGCTCAAGCTATCGGTGAACCGGGTACTCAGCTCACGATGCGTACCTTCCACGCCGGTGGTGCCGCATCACAAGGTGGAGACATCACTCAAGGTCTCCCTCGTGTCGAAGAAATCTTCGAGAAGCGCCGCCCCAAGAACCCAGCTGTTGTCGCTTCAGCTGATGGTGTGATCATCGAGGTCAAGGATATCGGCAAGGAAAAGGTCATCAAACTTCTTCCTGAATTGGAAGACGTGAAGAGCAAGAAAAAGGCCGCCGAAGTCGAGTATGTCTTCCCATATCGCCGAACCGTTCTCGTTCGTGTCGGCGATAAGGTCAAGAAGGGCGATCTCCTCACTGACGGATCAGCAGATATTGATGAAGTGTTCGAATTTGGTGGTGAAGAGCGTGCCAAGGAATACGTCATCGGTGAAGTCGGCAAAATCTACGAACTCCAGGGTGAAACCGTGTCACGTAAGCACATTGAGCTCATCGTGAAGCAGATGTTCTCACGCCGCCGCGTCAAGGATGCGGGTGATACGAACCTCACCGAAGGTATGATCGTTGACGACACACATCTGTCAGAAGAGAACTCCTTGGCCAAGGCTGACGGAGGTTCTACTGCCAAGGTGGAGAAGCTGGTGATGGGTATCACCGAGACGTCGCTCTCACGAAAGAGCTTCCTCTCAGCCGCTTCATTCCAACACACGACTCGTGTGCTCATCGGCAACGCCGTTCGTGGTGCATCAGATAACCTCAGCGGCCTCATGGAAAACGTCATCATCGGCCGCCTCGTTCCTGCAGGTTCCGGATTCCCGGGATCTCCAAAGAAGGCTATGGTGGATGCTCTTGCCCCGAAGGAGACTGAATTTGGCGAGTAATAATAGTGCATAGGATATATAAAAATCTTGGCGAAACACCGCTCGAAGCTCTCGAGCGGTTTCGCGTTGCGCAGAAGATTTCCGTTGATATTCCAATGAC
>CAYZZN010000091.1:0-2636 GCA_964483165.1 uncultured Candidatus Saccharibacteria bacterium | reverse complement strand
TCTGATCGAGCGCGAGCGCGAGCCTGATGTCGATACTGAATGGAGAACAGAGTCTAGACAGCGCACCCTTCCCGTCAAGGAACTCACCAGTGACTTGGTCGCCCACATCAAGGAAGAATCCTTCAGGATTGGTTAGGAATGAGGGACTGCCTTCGAATCCCTTATTGATCCAATTGATGGTGCTGAGGGTTATCTGGTGCAGGACCTGTTTTGCGAGTGTGGTGGCCAACCAGTTGAGGTTGAATTCACGCAAGTCATTCTTGATCGCTTTGATGTCGAACTGCTGGTTGGTGGAGACGTCTACCCCTTCGGCATGGGCCACATGCAAGGGCGTCACACCTGCCATCACGGACAAGCAGATGATGAGTGAAAGGAACGATATTATTTTTGTATGTGTAAAAGACATGAATGTGGTGTTCTATGAAGGAAGACTAAGGAACATTATTCCCGCCTCACTTCCTGAGAAAAATATACTGTGCGAGTTGAAGTAGGTTTTCATGCCGAGAAACGCCTTGCCGAGCATATCTTGTGCCGTTGCATAAGTACCCAGCGCTACCAATGATTGCATCGGATCCTTGTCTGCCTTGCGCAACCCTTCGGATACGTACTGCATAGAGCTGAGCGCATTGAGGAGGGCGAGGTGCATCTCAGCGAGCGGAGCCGGCACCGATATCTGGAGGAGTGCGGGAATGGTTTTCTGGTATGCGGCTATGATGGGATCGATCTGTGCGAGCAGGGTCATGTTATTGGTTTCAAATGCGCTCGACATGATGTTTGCGGCATCTGCTCGTGGACCATATAGATTGAACACAGTCCCTACCGCATTGGCATATGCTCGGATGGAGGCGGCATCTTCGGTCGGAGAGATCTTGATATTGGTGGCAGAGTAAAAGGTAGGTTGGGATGCGCCCACTACAGCCTTGTCCAGAGTCTGGTTTACTGCATTTTGTACCGCTTTCTCGTCGGCCGTGAGGTTCCCTTGTTTGAGTTGGAGATAATCAGAGAAGAAACCACGCCCAATCTCATCAGTGAGCGTAAGGAGTTGTTCTGGAGTGGCCTGTGCCAATGTTGCCGTGCGGACGGTTGGTGTGCTACTAGTCCCCGTGATGAAAAATTGGCTTTTCCAGGAGTCAGACGAAGATGTATCCTGCGTTACTGTCGAGGATGGTGAAATATCAACCACCTGAGCGCTCTTTTTCTCCGGTGCCGACCATTGGGCATATGTTGCAGTGCCTGCGACTGCGAGAGCACATATGATGGTGACAATGACCGTCTGCTTATG
This sequence comes from uncultured Candidatus Saccharibacteria bacterium, assembly GCA_964483165.1. Classification (GTDB taxonomy): domain Bacteria; phylum Patescibacteriota; class Minisyncoccia; order Phycocordibacterales; family PALSA-1337; genus C7867-002. The sequence goes on along the minus strand of CAYZZN010000091.1, from coordinate 1,354 downwards.
CGGGTATGAACTGGCCATGATGCCCTGAATTATAGCAGAAAATGAAGGACGCATTATATATTCTGTGGACAGTAGTCCGCGCATGCTATACTGACAGTCAGTATTCAATACAATATATGAAAAAATACATTTTATTATCGATTCTTGCCGCTCTACTGCTCATAACCCCCGCTCTTACAACGCGAGCTTTTGTTCCCCCGTCATTTGGTGGTCGTGTGGTCATGATTCAACCGTGCAACACAGGCCTACTAGTGTGGGTATTCACTCCCCATGCTACCGTTGAGCCGTTCATGTGGTTTGTCGGTAACCTACCTTTCCTTTCCTATATCCCTCCCATGATCGGTCAACAGTTGCTTGGTTGGGCAGGTCCTGCGATGGTACCTTGCATCCTTGGTCCCGTTGAGATCGGTGAAGGTTATCCCATCATCTTCCACGGATCTTCCCCGAAATAGGCGGATATATCTACCCACTGCTCCACTGTCATATCCTCTGCGCGCATTTTCGGATCAAGTCCTACTTTTTTCCAGGTGTTTTCTATGTCTTCTCGACTGAGAACTGCTTCCAAATTCCTGGCGGCAAACTTTCTTTTGTGTGCAAACCCCGCTTTCACAATGCTGAAAAACCGCGCAATATTAACGTTTTTTGACGAAAAACGGATGTCAGAAATAGTGCTGATTTCAAGAATTGCAGAGTCAACAGTGGGTGGCGGCGTGAATGCTCCCGGCGGAACTTTGGCGATCAGTTTCGGCATACCAAATGCCTTTACGGACACGGATAAAATACTTTCTTTTCCGTCACGCGCAATAATTCGTTCAGCAACTTCTTTTTGCACGAGTAGAACCATTCGATTTGGTCGCGGTTCATGCTCGAGGAATTTTTCAAGAATGGCGCCAGTGATGTAGTACGGGATATTGGCAACGAGTGCATATGAATTGTTCGCGAGAGTCGTTGATTTCAATATATTCTCATCCAAAACGTCCCCAGAAATTATTTTCAATGTGCCGTTTTTTGTTTCAGTGAAAAAATCTTGTTCCAACATGCCGATCGCACGCTGATCTTTTTCGATAGCAATCACATTTGTCGTCTTGTCGGCTGAATCCAAGAGTGCGCGCGTCAAGACGCCGGTCCCGGGTCCGATTTCGAGCACTGTCTCCCCTTTTTGTATGTGTGCGGCAGTAACAATCTGCTCCAACACGTGAGTTGAATTCAAAAAATGCTGCCCTAACGATTTTTTTGCGAATAATTTCATATTGGAAGAATTGATTTCTAGCATAGCACGAGCAGTCCCTGTGTGGTGAGGATACCTCGCGGAGCGGCTTGGCCGCGAGCGTAGCAATTTTTCAGCAGAAAAATA
>CAYZZN010000090.1:0-2816 GCA_964483165.1 uncultured Candidatus Saccharibacteria bacterium | reverse complement strand
CGCCGACAGACCAGTCATATCGGTAATGGAGGCAGGAATGAGTCGTGTCCACATATCGACGTTCATAAACTGTTGTGACGCGAACCACAGGAAGACCAACGACATGCCGATACGGACTATGATGGGCGCAATTTCTTTTGAGGTGAGCTTTTGAGACATGATGTTAGATTAAAAGATTATTTTGATAGTACACCGATCTGGAACATGACAATAACCGCTTCGGGATTCTTCTGGCCCTGGTGTTGGCTGACGAAGGCATCAGTACCATCCTTTCCGCACATACTAAGTATTGCCGGATCGCCGCCGGGATGCTTGCTGATCCACGTAGTCAGATCGTATACGTTACCCCGAACAGCTGACCAACAACTCTGCCTCGTGCTGTGGGTAGCGATTTGGGACAGAGTGTAGGACTCACCTGTCATGATTGGCATGGGAGGCGTAGCGGTAGCTGAGACAACAATCCATGTGATCAGAACTGAGACGATGAGCCCGATACCCGCAAAATTAAGGGCTGGTAAGATTTTTTGTAACATGAGGGTTGGGGTATTAAGACTTTTAGATATCAATTATATGCTCAAATGGTTATCAATAAAAGAGTGCCGACATAAATAGGATGGAAGTGAACCTTGGAAGTATCTAACCACATACTTGACATATAGTCTATTTAGTTATATCATGTTGCTAGAACATATGAACGCACCAATAAAAAAAGAAGTTGAAGTCCTGGAAAACAGGCACGGCCGCATCCCCGTTGGGACCAGAGTAGCATTCGAAGTTGAGAATCAGGAGGACTGGGGCGGTGACCTGAGCGGCGTACTCATCTACGAGGACGGCGAGTTCAAGATCAAGACCGATCTGAGTGGTACGCTGACCATCGGCAAGAAGTACGACGTGTACTTCAATACGATCAGACCGCTCGAGTGAATCACATCGAAAGCAAAGACAGAAATGTCTTTGCTTTTTTTTATTTGTTGGTAGCATTTGTAGTTCCATTTTTATATGGTTTTGTTGGTAGCCCTACGGCCCAGTAGGTTAATGTCCCCTTGGGGAATCCTTCCCTACGGGAACGGTACAGGTTTCGCGTCGTGCTCGCTTTGCTTCGCACGACATGCTTAACCTTTTCGATTCCCCCAGTCGCACGCGCGCAGGCGCGTGCTCGTTGTAGCGCAATATTATTTACGTAATCGATTTTACTAAAGTAGCCCTACGGGGAATCGAACCCCGCTTCCTGCCTTGAGAAGGCAGTGTCCTAGCCGATAGACGATAGGGCCGTGCGCAAAAAATAACACGAATTTTACTTCTTATCAAGCCATTCCTGCTCCTGACGCACCAACAATTCACCCGCTTGTTCAGGGTGTTCCATCAGTGCGGCTACCGTGCGTTCCATGCGAATGGACTGTGAGCCTTTGATGAGCACAATATCCCCTTGTTTAACAATAGATTTCAAATAATCCGCCGCCTCGACTGACGTGTCAAAAGAATGAACCTTGCCGGCGAACATTCCTGCCTTGATCGCCTCATCTGCCGTCGTGCGCGAACGCTGACCGACAGTGACCAACTCATCCGCGAGCCGTGCGACTTCCCTGCCACTCGTACGATGTGCCTCCGAAGAATGCTGTCCCAACTCCATCATATCCCCCAGAACCGCGATCTTGGCACCCGTATTCTCGATACTCTTCAGCGTATTCAGAGCCGAAAGGACCGCGTCAGGCGATGAATTGTAGGTATCATCGATCAACGTTGAACCATTCATTCCTGCAATGATATTCATGCGACCCTTGGGTGCGCCGTAGCTCGTGAGACCCTTCACAATAGAAGCCATCGGCACATTCCGCGCCTTGCCCACTGCGGCGGCGGCCAAGAGTGGATACATGTACGACTTACCGAGAATACCATTCACTGAAACAGGCTGAGTGACTCCATCCATAGTCAATTGGAAAGTAAGTCCGCACGGTTTTTTGCTCGGTTGCTCCGCAGAATCAGCGATCGCGTACACAACCCGTTCTTCCGTACCACGAACATCGGCAACTTCCGCCGTCCCAAATGAAATCACCTTAACTCCACGATCTTTGACACGTTCCGCCAGTGACAGAACTTTTTCATTATCAGCAAAGAGAATCAGTGTGCCGTTATTTTTCACTGCTTCGGCTAGACAAGCCTTCTCCTCGAAGACTTGTTCGGGAGAACTGAAGAATTCTACGTGAACAGGCAAATCACTTACCTGAGTAATAACTGAAATATCTGGACGCAACCATCTGGTAGCCTCTTCGATATCGCCCGGATGATCGGCGCCCAATTCGAGAACCAAACAATCAGGATACTCATTCTTGAGAAAAATAAGACGCAGACCCTCGAGCAGATTCTGGGACCACCCAGAAACACTTCGCCATGCATTGGGTACGCCAATAATAGTGAGCGGTAGGCCAGTCTCGCTATTCATACTCTTGTCTGCCTTGCGCACATAGTGGCTCTGGTCTTTGAGCACACTGTAAATGGCATCTTTGGTGGATGTTTTACCCACGCTACCGGTCACCGCCACGATAAAAGGTTTATATTTGGCCAGAATGAGTCGGGACTCCCACTTCAGTAATGCAACCACGATGGTCTTGAAGAATTTCATGTGTGGGGTTCATTATAGCGCCAAGCGAGGACATGTGGAAGTTCACTTACACAATGTCCGAGCGAAGGTGATATATGAGCGAAGCGATTATAGCAGAATCACCTATCCGGTGGCACATTGTAGTAATCAATCAAAAACTTGGAGAGTTCCGCGAATGGTTCAGCTAGAGTCTCAGAGGCATATTGTGCCCCCTTGG
>CAYZZN010000089.1:0-2832 GCA_964483165.1 uncultured Candidatus Saccharibacteria bacterium | reverse complement strand
TAATTATGATGCGGACTCTCAACATGACCACCCAACGTCCGTACATTTTTCAGTGCAGTACGCGCCATCTCGATCTCCTGCGGCGTTGTTGGCGGCTTGCCGTGCCATTCAAACTTACGCTCGAATGCCGGAACTCCCTTTGAGGCAATGGTATTGGCAATGATGACAGACGGTTTGTCGAAAACAGCCTGCGCCTGACCGATAGCGGCATCAATGGCGCGGAAGTTGTGACCATCCACTTCCTGCACATGCCAGTTCCAGGCACGCCATTTGTCGGCCAGTGGATTCAAGGGCATGATATCTTCGGTGAATCCGTCTATTTGGATATTATTACGATCGACGATAACAGTTAGGTTCTGTATTTTTTCCTTGCCGGCCAACATCGCACCCTCCCAGCTGTTACCTTCATTGAGTTCCCCGTCACTCATCAGACAGTAGAACTGTTTGCCTGAGGTTTTACCATTATCAATCCGATCCGCAAGAGCCATTCCTACTGCCTGCGACAATCCTGAACCAAGTGGACCTGAGGAATTTTCAAGTGCGGGGAGAAATTCACGATGCGGATGGCCCTGCAATTTTGAACCAAATTTCCGGAGGGTTTTCAATTCTGAGACAGGAAAATAGCCGGCATGCGCCATGGTAGCGTACAACACGGGAGCGATGTGACCATTTGAAAGCACGAGACGATCACGATACTGCCAATCAGGCTTTTTCGGATCATGCTTCAGCGCATGAAAATAGAGATAGGTGAAAATGTCGGCCATATCGAGAGGACCAGCCGTGTGGCCGCTCTTGGCCTCGATCAGAGACTCGACGATGGAACGGCGAATATCCTTCGCCTTGGCTTCAAGCACTTTTATTTTGTCGTCAGTGAGAGCCATGTATGGTCAAATTGTACCATATCCATGAATAAGGCGGGGTTTAGTGCCCCAATTTCTTGAATTCCGTCACCGCGTCCACATAGTTATCCGCTTCAAATATCGCCGAGCCTACCACCAGTCGGGTTGCGCCCGCCTCGATCAGTGCCGAACCATTTTCCAGCGAAACTCCCCCGTCAACAGAGATGGATAGTTCGGGGTACATGACACGAACTTCTTTTATCTTATCAATAACCTTCGCATCAAACGGTTGATGCTGAAATCCGATAGTATCTATACCCATGAGTTGGACTCCTTGGATTTTTTCCTTGAATGGGTCGATAGCTGAAATAGGTGTATCAACATTCAATGCCAGACTTATCTCGATGCGACCGGACACTTTTTCGACTGCTCCTTCGATGTCGCCACGAGCCTCCGCATGAATGACGACGCGTGTCGCGCCAGCCTGGACCCAGTCTTCGACGAGTTCTTCGGGCCTGTTGGCCATGAGATCAATCTCAAAGTTGAGCTTTTCCCAGCCCGGCAAGCCATCTTCTTCTTTGATTATTTTTTCAAAAGAATCGTCTTCTTTGCGATACGGCCAGGTGGCAGTTGGCGTGAATTGACCGTCGCAGACGTCTATCTGCACGGTTTTTACGAAGTCTTTGATCAAACTGATCTTTTCTTCAAGTTCGAAGAAGTCCTTGGGGAGGATAGCGGGAATGATTTCGATCTTTTTCATCTAGACAGTATAGCAATTTGGGGAGATTTGACGAATCCTCCTGTGAGGACTGACCCAGTAGGCGAATGTGCTCATTCGTCCGTTCGCATGGCTCACGGGATGTCTTCATCATTTCTTGAGCACTTCTTCACTGTTTCTTTATTTCGACTTGATACAGTGCACATCGTGGAAGGTGATCCCTTCCCGTGGGATCGCCCTGTAGAGGGACTCTTCTCTTACCAAGAAGAACGAGTGGGTGCAACTCCCATCGATTCCACAATGGAAAATCCTTGACTTCTTGGATTTCAAGGAATAACATTATAACGTCGATTAACTCGACTGGTGGAATCCTGGGGAGTCTAACTCCCAAGGCGGCCCTACATCTTCAAGTAATTGAAGATGTGTCACTGGTAACACAAAAGCCCTCTCGGGGGCTTTTGTGTTTGTTGTTTATTCAATACTATCTATCTGTTCTATCCTCCTCTGATGCCTCTCCTCTCCGCTACGTGGCGTCTCCAACCACGTTAGAACTGCATCACACGCACCATTGGCTTCTACATATCTCGCACCGATTGAAAGTACATTCGCATCATTATGTTCGCGTGACTTCTTCAGAATATCCTGATCACCTCCATACCAGACTGCCGCACGCACACCAGGAAATCGGTTTGCAACCATGGCCTCACCTTGTCCTGATCCACCAAAAATGATGGCTTTCGTATTCCCCGCCATGTCTTCAGCAACCTTCAGCGCCGCCGCGGACATATATACCGGATAATCATCGCCGTCTTTCAATTCATGGGCACCTACATCAAGAAGTGTATACCCCTTTTCTTGCAGGAATTTCTTGACCGCTTCTTTGACAGCAAAGCCGGCGTGATCGGAGGCGAGGATGATGGTTGGTTTCATGGGGAGATTATAACATTTTTAGTACCTGAAACGCTCTCAATGGAGCCATTATATGATACTTGACATTTACATACTAAATGTGCTATAATTATAACAGAAGGAATCAAACATTATGATGAAGCTAGTTCTTTGTAGTCTAATCGACTTAACAGCATTCGCTATTCTGCTTATCGCACTCTGCAAATCGCCCTTCGGCATCGAATTGTTCGTCGTGGGCCTCTTGGTCCTGACAGCTCTTCGCCCGTCATATGCAGAGCCATTGTGTAGCTGACAGCAAATTCTGCAATCGCCGCGTACTACTTAATTGATAGGCGCGGTTTATTTTTACACCAACCTTCCCGCCTT
>CAYZZN010000088.1:0-2866 GCA_964483165.1 uncultured Candidatus Saccharibacteria bacterium | reverse complement strand
ATCTCGTCAAAGGTGATTTTCGTCAAGAACAAATTAAAATCCGTTGGAAGGAAGTGCTCGCTCACGCAGCGGGGCCTTTTCAGTGCCTCAAATTGAAAGTCTCATGTTCCAGTGGTACGTACATGCGTTCATTGGCGGAGCGGATAGGGAAGGATAGGGGAACTTCAGCCTTCGCCCTATCGATCAAACGGACAAAAATAGGAACCTGGAGCGTCTAACTCATAAGGTGTGATACTATAAGACTACACCACCGCCATGCGCAAAATAATCATCAAAGAGGGCCCGTTGGTCTTCATTCGCAACGTTGTTTCGATGGAATTCATCGCCGCACTGCTGTTTGTCGGTCTTTCATTCTTGGGTAATTATGGCGAACTGTACCAGAATTGGGGACTCTCCGAGTATCTTCGCTTTGATATTTTTGAAGCGATCATCTTTTCACTTTTTCAGCTCATCTACATCTCACTCCTGTTTCTTGACTGGTATTTTACTCATTATGAAATCAACGAAAAGGAAATCATCAGGAAATCCGGCCTTTTATTCCGTAGGCGCAAGTCAGTGAGCTTGAATGCGGTCGCGTCGGTCGAAATATATCAATCTCCGATCAGTCGCCTGATGCATCATGCGACGCTGATCATCGAACATGCCAACGGTCGTCTTACCAAGATCAAGAATATTTCCAACTTCGACGAGTATTCATTCATCGTGCAAGGAATGGTGCAGGAAGCATCCGGCCGGGTGCTCACCAAGGATCCTCGCATCTTGCTCGATAAGGGCGAAGGTCACTTCGTCGAATTCAAGGAAACCTTGCGCTACGACGCGCGGAAAGGTGAGATCAGCAAGGAATTGGAGAAGATGGTGCTCAAGACCATCGTCGCATTCCTAAATGCGGAAGGCGGTACGCTCCTTATTGGCGTGAATGATGAGGGAAAGGCTGTCGGTCTCGGGAATGATTACAAGACATTGACCAAGAAAAATCGCGATGGATTCGAGAATCATGTGACCATGCTGGTCAAGACCATGATCGGTCTTCCGTTCACCAAGTATGTGAAAGTTGGTTTCGAGGTGATCGACGGCAATGATATCTGCGTCATATCGGTGAAGGAAAGCCACAAGCCGGCATATCTGCGCAATGGCGACAAAAAGGAGGACTTTTTCGTGAGAGTGGGGAACTCAACTCAGCCGTTCTCCATGAGTGAAGCGGAGGAATATATCAAGACGCATTGGAAGTAACAAAAAAGGGATAAACCGAGGTTTATCCCTTCTACTTTATGCAGCTGTTGGTGTAGCGGGCCGCTCTGCGATGCGAACAAATTCCAAATCATGAGGATATTTCTTGGCAGTGACTTCACCATAGGTGACTCTGCCTTCGATCCCCGAACCTCCGAAGCCGCCCGTAGCAACTCCATTACCAGACTTGGGATAAAACCCTGCCCCTCTTTCTGCACTGATGAATTGCGTCTCTGTTGCTTGTTGCCAGGCCAGAGTACCTACGCGTAGCCAGTATCTTGTATCTTCTTGCATTACTTTCCTTTCTTTTCTAGGTGCTATTATATGCAAAGAATAGCACCGTAATCAGTTTTTGTCAAATCTTGCTTGAACGGTTTTTTTATACTTCCAACCACTGTCGAACCTCCACAGTACAGCAGTAACGGGAGGTTCGGCGGCAGTTACAAGCCGTCGACGTCGCGGAAAAATCGCGCGTGGTTTTCAATTAAAGATCCTTCCTGCGTGACCTTGCGCGATCCAATTCCGTCAAAAATTTCTTGCGCAGGCGAACGTTCTTTGGGGTGATCTCCAAATATTCATCTTCACGCATGAGTTCGAGACCGCGTTCGATGGAAAGCTCAAAGTGAGGCACGAGCGTGAGCGCTTCGTCCTTACCCGATGAACGCATGTTGCTCATGGCTTTGCCCTTGCATGGATTCACGTCCATATCATCACCCTTAGCGGTGTCGCCGACGACCATGCCTTCATAGACATCCACAGCAGGACCGATGAAGAGACGGCCGCGATCTTGGAGGTTCCAGAGTGAGAAGCCGAGCGACTTGCCCGAGACCATGGAGGTCATGGAGCCCGTCTCACGCTTCTCGATAGTACCTGCGTACGGCTTGAACCCGATCACACGGGACGACATGATACCTTCACCCTTGGTGTCGATAGTGAACGCATTCTTGTAACCAAGGAGGCCACGGGTGGGTATTTCGAAAACCATACGAACCTGATTTCCATGAGTGGTCATGTTACTCATAACACCCTTCCTTTTACCCAGAGTTTCGATGATGATACCTGAAAATTCCTGTGGACAATCGATGATGAGTTCTTCGAATGGTTCGAGCTTCTGCCCACCTTCTTCCTTGAAGATGACTTGTGGCTGTGAGACCTGGAGTTCGAAGCCTTCGCGGCGCATGTTCTCGATCAGAATGGCAATATGGAGCTCACCGCGGCCGAAGACGGTGAAGTATTCATTTGCTCCGAAATCAACCTTGAGGCCCACATTGGTCTCAAGTTCGCGCTCGAGACGTTCTCGAATCTGTCTACCCGTTACGAAGGTTCCTTCACGGCCGGCGAACGGTGAATTGTTAACGAGGAATTGCAGGGAAATGGTCGGCTCATCGACAGTGATGGCGGGCAGGGCTTCGGTGGCCTCATTGTCAGTGATGGTCTCACCGATGTAGATATCTGGAATACCTGCGATTGTCATGATGTCACCTGATTCTGCTTCCTTGACTTCTAGGCGCTTTTTGCCATCGAAGGTGAAGAGCTTAGTGACTTTACCGGTGAATATTTTACCGCTCACGTCTTTGATCCACACATTCTGGCCGTCACGGATGGTTCCGCTGTAAATACGGCAGACGGCGAGACGTCC
>CAYZZN010000087.1:0-2914 GCA_964483165.1 uncultured Candidatus Saccharibacteria bacterium | reverse complement strand
CATGTTCCACGTATACATACTCCAATGCGCGGACAAGACATTCTATGTCGGTTCGACCAATGATCTCGACAAACGCCTTCACTCGCATAACCATCTGAAATCCGGCGCGCATTATACGAAAATCCGCCGACCGGTAACATTGGTGTACAATAAAAAATGCAGAACCTATTCGAAAGCTCGTGCACTCGAAGGGGAATTGAAACGATTGAGCAGGACGGAAAAAATTAAACTTATCGGATGATATATAGACGAAGTAGAAAAGAATATCTGGCTCACAAAAAGGCGGCGCGTAGCATCACACTGGCGCGGCTCCAATTTTTTGCCGCACACTACGGCATCACTCATGGCAGGATCAGTATCAGGAATCAGCGGACTCGCTGGGGCAGTTGTTCCAAAAAAGGGAACTTGAATTTCAATTATCGCATCGCCCTCTTGCCGCCGGAGCTTCAGGATTATCTGATCGTCCATGAATTGTGCCACATCAAGCAGTTCAATCATTCACCGGCGTTCTGGGATCTGGTGGGACAGCAGGTTCCTGAGTATAAAAAATTACGTAGCCAGTTGCGGGTATTTGGAAGATAAAGATAAAAAAACATGCCAAATCCTCGCGGACTTGGCATGTGATGAAGCGACAGTTCAGTTTGCTGCTGTATTCCCGACGGGCTTCAGCGGCAAAGTGAAAGAGACTTCTTTCAGATCAATCTCGGTAACTCGACGTAGGAGGTTGCCGATCTTTTTGTAAACTTCGCGGCTGGTCTTGATCGTGGCGTGGAATACGACTCGGACCACGCCGTGGCGGACGACTTTTTTCATCTTGGTCCACACGGCGACGATGCTTCCGGTGACCGGATTCTCCGTGAGGTGACACCACATTTCTTCACCGGGTGTTTCCAGGATCTCCTTTGCATTCTCTTTGAGCCAGTTCCGTAAGGATGCACTGAGCTTTTTCATAGGTATTGTGTACTGTTGATCTGCTCCGAGCCCGTTACGCCACGCCAATGGCGTCGAAGGCCCGATACGTTTAAACTACTCCAGAGACCAAAGTACTCCTCTTTGCGTTTCGTGTCAATGTCTGAATTTACGCCTTATTCACCGCACTTCCCGCCACAAACCCTGTCGTCCAGCAGAGTTGCAAACTGTATCCACCCGAGGGCCGATCGATATCGAGAATGTCCCCGATGAGGTGTAGATTGGGCACGAGCTTTGATTGCATGGTCTTGAAATCAACTTCACTCAAAGCCACGCCACCCGAGGTGACGATGGCCTTCTCCACGCCCAGGAGTCCGGTGGCCTGCATGCGCATATCTTTGAGTAGTTTTACCAGATTGAGACGCTCTTCGCGCGTGACGCTGTGGCAGAACGTGTCAGGATCTATGCCCGACATGTCGACGACGACAGGAACCAGTGAAGAGGGAAGAAGTCCACCCAAACTGTTCTTGAATTTTTTGTTGCTTTCTTTCTTGAATACTTTCTGGAGTGCTTCATTCAAGGTCGCATAATCATGCTGTGGCAGGACATCAAGCGAGATGAAGACCTCGCCGTATTTCAACAGCTCGCTTACATCCTTGCTCATGTTCAAGATGGTGGGTCCGCTCACGCCCACGTGCGTGAACAAGATCTTTCCTTTTTTGACCGCTTGCTTGGTTTCATTCTGTAGGAGGGTTATTTTCACTGTGGGCAGAGTCAGTCCTGAAATGCGTTTCACCCACGCATCCTTTATCTTGAGCGGTACCAGCGCGGCTGAGGGCTCGCTCACGGTGTGACCGAGTTTCTTGAGCCACTCAAATCCTTCTCCCGTGGATCCTGTCTCTGGACGAGATTTTCCTCCGGTGGCGAGGATGAAGGAGTGAGCCTGGATAGTCTTGCCGTTCTTCAGTCTGACTGACTCGATCTTATTGTTATTTGCATTGAATCCTACAACCGTCGCGCTCGAGATGACTGTCACGTTTCCCGCTTTCAGATATGCGACCACTACATCCCATACGGATTGCGCGCTGTCGCTTACCGGGAAGACACGCTTTTCCGCTTCAACTTTCGTCGGCATACCCCGCGAATTGAAAAAGTTGAGCGATTCTTTGACACTCCATTGCGAGAATGCGGAAAAGAGGAATTTACCGTTGCCTTTGAATTTATCCAGGAGTGCGCGGTCATCGAATTCCGCGTTGGTGACGTTGCACCGTCCGCCGCCGGTGATGAGAAGCTTCTTGCCCAAAGAATTGTTTTTTTCAATCAAAATAACCTTCAATCCACGTTCGGCGGCGCGTCCAGCGGCCATCATGCCAGCCGGTCCGCCACCGATCACAGCGACGTCGTATATTTCTGACTCATTACGCGCCGCATTCGAGACATCTTTCTTCATGCGACTACGATAGCATACTGAGGCGATTCGGCGAATGTTGGTATAAAAAAGCCGGGAACCCTCTGAAGGATTCCCGGTGTAAGAACAGTGCGTTATTCGATAACAGCCGCACGTGTTTTGATGATGGGCTGTACATTCGGTATCATCGGCCCCCGAGGTTGCGGGAAGGCGATCTTCGAACGTGTGATGAGTGTGCGAAATAGCAGATCCGCCAACGGAAGGACCACGTTGAAGTTCTTGTGCATGTATCGGTGATGCAGAAGGTGGTGACCATTGAGCAGGTAGAAGATATGAGATCGTTCTACGAGTCGGAGCTTTTCAATCCGCGGTAGGTGCATGCACCAATGGATGTATTCGTATATGCCGTAGTAACCGCCGAAGGTGATTATTGTCGCGATAACCATGGTGTTGTAGATGTAGAGTGGCACAAACCACGAATCCGTAATGAGGTTGATGGCCATGAGCGGCGACGCCATCAAGATCAGTGTCGCTACAAGGACCAGGACCGGCCCGTTCCACCATGCCATGGGAATAGTACGTTTGTCTTTCTCATGG
>CAYZZN010000086.1:0-3033 GCA_964483165.1 uncultured Candidatus Saccharibacteria bacterium | reverse complement strand
CACTGTGTAGTTGTATTGTCAATACACAATAAGGGGCTCTATTCAGGGCTATTTTAGGTATAAAAAAGCGCGGAGATTGCTCTCCGCGCTTGTGCTAGATGAATGCTTCGTCTTACCACACGTTACGTTCCAGATCTTGCAGCCATTGCGTGGCAACAGCCTCAGATGGCATCCGCCAATCACCGCGAGGTGAGAGGGAGACGGACCCGATCTTGGGACCATCAGATGCGACTGAGCGCTTGAACTGGTTTGCGAAGAATCGTTCGATGAACTTTCTCAGCCATTTCCGAACTTCTTCTTTGGTGTACGTGCCGATGAAGGCACGTGTAGCCAAGTACCAGATCTTCTGCGGTGTAGAACCATAGCGAACGAACTGACGGACGAAGAAGTCATGGAGCGCGTATGGCCCGATGATGTCCTCTGTCTTCTGACCAATCTTTCCTTTTGCGCCGGGGACCAACTCAGGTGAGACCGGCGTGTCTAGGATCTTTTGAAGGACCGTGCGAGCTCGATCAGTTGCCGTGTTCTGGGTGTACCACTCTACGACGAATCGCACGAGTGTCTTGGGAACTCCGCAGTTCACATTGTAGTGGGAGATGTGATCTCCGTTGAATGTGCACCACCCCAAACCTCCTTCCGAGAGGTCGCCGGTACCGATCACGATTGCTCCGATCTGGTTGGACTTCTGCATCAAGATGAACGTCCGTGCCCGTGCTTGGGCATTTTCGTACGTCACATCCTTCTTGCCGGAGTGGCCGATGTCCTTCAGCGACTGTGTGGTGAGTGCCACAATCGAGATCTCCTCGATGGTGATACCAGTTGCCCGAGCCAGTTCCCATGCGTTCGACCGGGTTCCTTTGGTGGTGCCAAAGCCCGGCATCGTGTAGGCATGGATGCCTTTCGGGTCATAACCCAATTTAGCAAAGGCCTTGAGACATACCAACAGGGCTAACGTCGAGTCCAGACCTCCAGAGAGACCGAGTGCGACTTTTTTGAACCCGGTTTTCTTGAGCCGGCGGATGAGGCCGGTGACTTGGTTGTCGAATACATCTGCACAGACGGCAGCCTTTTCTTTCTTGCTGGTGGGCACGAAAGGGAATGGCTGATTGTGTCTGAACAGACGCTCATTGAGCACTGGTACTTCCGTGGGAAGCGAAACCGGGATCATACGATAAGGAGGCCGATTTCGTAATTCACGGGCCGACTTGGCGAAACTGGTCGTCCGTTGACGATCATGAACGCACACGTCGAGGTCAAGATCAGCGATGAGGCTGTGGGATTCTTCCAGATAACGTTCTGTTTCCCCCAGCAATGATCCGTTTTCTGCGACCAGACAGTGTCCGCCGAATACCAGGTCAGTGGTTGATTCTCCGGGACCGGCTGAGACGTAGAGATGTCCCGCAATACATCGTCCGGATTGTTGGACGACGAGATCGTGGCGGTATAGATTTTTGCCTACCACCTCGTTCGATGCTGAGAGGTTGAGGATGACTGTCGCACCTGCCACCGCGGCAAATGAGCTCGGAGGCAGTGCAGTCCATCCATCTTCGCACATGTCAATGCAGACGATGACCTTGTCGTCCTCTTGCGAGGCGAAGAGCATGTCGGTACCGATGGGGACCTGTTTTCCAAAAAGATTGATTTCCTTTACTCCTTGGTTGATCAGATCGTCGGCCGTGCCGAACCAGCGTGATTCGTAGAATTCACCACCGTTCGGGAGATACGTCTTCGGGACAATGCCACGAATAGTTCCATGATTAACGACAACTGCCACATTGTAGAGCGTGCTCCGAACGAGTAGCGGCATCCCTATCACGATCATGGCGTCAATTTTGATTGATGCGAGCACGATTCGGGCCAGCCCGTTCAAGGCTTCTTTTTGAAGCAGGTCTTGGTGCAGTAGATCTCCATTGGTGTATCCGCCAGCGAGGCAGAGTTCGGAGAAAGTGATGAGCTTCACGCCCATCTTGGCATGTTGTTCCGTAAGTTCGATGATTGTATCCGTTGTTGTCCGGATATCACCGACTACTACTTCCGGGCTGATCCCGGCGATGCGCAGGAATCCGAAGCCGAGTGAGGTTGCGTCCATAGTTTCCTTTCTTGGTTCTGGTTTGTTGTAAATGTTCTCTCTAAAATTGCTGTTGTACTGGAAATATGTCTACACTAAAAAGTGTGATTTGTCAAATAATCATGGGTATGCTATAGCTAGTGCTGAACTTTGACCATTTACAATCATTTACAGAAAGGAATATCATGCCCAGACGTACGAGATCTTCAGACAAACCTGTCGGTGTTATTGTCGCGCGATTCCATGTCCCTATGCTCCATAAGGGGCATATGTTTACCGTGAATTTGGTCGCGAAACAGCATACCGATGTGCTCATCATCCTTGGGTGCGCTCCGGTCCAGTCAGACCGCAACCCGCTCACCTTCGAGATGCGAAAACAGATGGTCCGGCAAGCATTTCCAGGGCGGAGATTCAAGTTTGCCTCGATCAATTCATCTCCGGCTCCTGCAGAAGTTCGTTCGGCACGCGTAGATGAAGTGATCAGGAATGCGTTTCCGGGAAGGCGCGCCATCATCTATGGTGCGCGTGATAGCATCGTTCATAACTACGTTGGCTCATTCGAGACTCAACTGGTGCCGACGGTGTTCTTGAGTAGTGCCACGCACATTCGCTCCACATTGAATGTGAGGCATACTCCTGATTTTCGGGCCGGCGTCATTCATACGCTCGTCAATCGCAAGCCGATCAGTTTCGCGGCGGCCGATGTGGCTGTCGTGGATATCAAGAAACGTCGGCTTCTGCTCGTCGCCAAAAAAGACGAGGGAGGCAAGTACCGATTCCCCGGGGTGTTCCTCAACGAACAGGATGCCAGCTTTGAATCCGCAGCTTCCCGTTGCCTATCGAAAGAGCTGCCGCGCATCGTCACTGGTCCTCTTGAGATGATCGGGTCGCGTCGCATCAAGGATTGGCGCTACAGCCGGACGCGCGATGGCATCGTCTCAGTCCTGTTCCTTACGGAATATGTC
>CAYZZN010000085.1:0-3038 GCA_964483165.1 uncultured Candidatus Saccharibacteria bacterium | reverse complement strand
TTGAATGTGATCGCATCTCCCAGCGTATATTTCTTCTTGGTTTTCTCACCCACCATAGAGTATGTCTTCTCATCAAAATTAAAATAATCACTGCCGAGTTTGGCCACAGGAATGACACCCTCGCACTTGGTCTCATTCTCTTCCACATACACGCCCCACTTTGCCACGCCGGAAATAGTCCCCGAGAATGTCTGCCCGATGCGTTCGCTCATGTATTCGACTTGTTTGAGCTTGCGCGAATCACGTTCGGCACGGGATGCATCGATCTCGCGCGCAGTGGACTTCTCAGCAATTTTTTGCAGAACTACGATCTCTCCATCACCAAATGGTTCATTGTGGAGATGCTTGGCTAGGGTGCGATGGACCAATACATCCGGATACCGGCGAATAGGTGACGTGAAATGTGTGTAGAATTCAAATGCCAAACCAAAGTGCCCCACATTCTTGGTGGAATAGACTGCTTTTTGCATGGAACGCACCGTGGCCGTACTGATGAGCGACTCGTGCGGAGTGCCTTCAATCTGATCCAAAAGATGATTGATGTCATGGGCCGTGACGACGCCGTCTTTGGCGCGCAATTCATAGCCCATGCTCTTCACGAATATCTGCAACTCCTTGATCTTCTCCTTGTCAGGTGTGTCGTGAATACGATAGAGCGAGCCGGTGTCGCGACCTTTCTTCTTCATCGAGTCGAAAATAAACTTTGCCACTTCGCGATTGGCCAGAAGCATGTATTCCTCAACCAACTTGTGTGCATCGAGACGCTCCTTGGGATAAACACCGAGTGGCTTGCCATTTTCGTCGAGTTTGAACTTCACTTCTTCGGTCTCAAATTCGATAGCACCTTTCTGGGCATTGTCTGCACGCATGATCTTGGCGAGTTCATTGAGCTTCAGCAGATTGTCGCGATGCGGAGTGGCATCAGTCTTCATGTCATGAATGGGTGCGCGTCCGTCGATAGTAGCTTGCGCGTCTTCGTAGGTAAAACGGTGCGTCGAATTCATAACTGTGCGACCGAACCAGCGTGAATGAACCTTGGCCTTGTCATCGAGGGTGAAGATGGCGGAGAATGTCAGCTTGTCTTCGTGCGGATTCAAGCTACAGACATCATTCGACAGTGCTTCAGGGAGCATCGGAATCGTACGGTCAACCAGATATACCGAACAGCCGCGCTTCACCGCTTCTGTATCGAGCGCGGTTCCTACGCGAACATAATGAGAGACATCGGCAATATGGATGCCGATCTCGTAGAGATCCGCGCCATCGGGACCAACAATTTTCTTGAATGAGATAGCGTCATCAAAATCTTTTGCATCAAAAGGGTCAATGGTGTAGGTGGTCGTCTGTCGCATATCACGACGCTTGGCGATCTCTTCTGCGGTGATGGCTTTGTTGGCTTCGATGGCGTCAGCTTCTTTCTCCACCGCTGCAGGAAATCCGACTTCGAATCCGCGCTCCAGAACGATGGCTTCCATCTCTACGTTGTTGATACCCTTTTGTCCAAGGACGCGAACTACTTCTCCAGTAGGAGTTGGAGCTGGTTCATTCCAAGGCTTCATGCGGAGATAGACCTTGTCATTCTTCTTGACCTTGGTGGTCTGGTCGCCAATGATGGCGATCGGCACATACAATTTTTTATCATCAGCAATCACCACAAATCCATCGCCCGTCGGCGCTTCATTGACGGTGCCCACGAACATTTCCTTGGCACGCTCAACGACCCGAGTCACTGTTCCGACCACCTGCTTTCTGCCACGAATATTCTTGGTGGCAACGGTAAATTCAACCGTATCTCCATTCATGGCGGTGTGGAGCGTCCCCGGTTCAAAATAGATAGAGTCCTTCTGGGGATCGATATCATCTACATATCCAGCCCCTTTCTGGGTAGTCGAAATAACGCCGGTTCGCAGCGCATGTTCGGGAGCTTTGTGGGGATGTTTGGGCATAAATGACAGTATAGCAGAGGTTATTCACTTTGTTACTACATTTATCATTTGAATGACCGTCCGTATCTACGCATATTTATTGACTATATTTAATATTAATGTTACAATGCGACTATCGTGCTCTTTGAAGTTTAGGAGCTTAATTTGGCCCTCACAACCCTCAAAATAGGATAACCGGTGAATGTAGGAATCATTCTCGCCCTCATGTCAGGCATCGGCACTATTCTCGCCTATCTGGACTACAATCGTGTCGTCCTCAAAGGTGAAACCAAGCCGAACGGAGCGACGTGGGCAATCTGGTCCGCAATCGCTTTGGTCAGTTCATCCAGCTACCTTGCCTCAAGTGGTGATCTCTGGAAAAGTATTATTCCCGTAGTGAATATCTTTCTCTGCATCGGAACATTCATTCTGGCGCTCATGAAAGGCAAATTCAAAAAGTTGGATACGACAGACTGGTGCGCACTTGGGATTGGTATCGTCGCAACCATCGTCTGGAAATTGACGACGGCACAGCATGCCAATCTAGTCGTACAAGTTGCCATCACTATCGGATTCATTCCGACATGGATAGGGGTATGGAAAACTCCATCCTGCGAGAAAGCCCGTCCTTGGTGGATATGGTCCACCTCATACAGTATTGCCGCACTAGTCGTCATCATCAGATGGAAAGGCCAGTGGGTAGACCTCGTTTATCCAACGCTTTGCGTTGTTCTTCACGCGTCAGTTCCACTCGTTGGAATCCTGTCGCGTCGGTTTAACCCCCAACAAGCATAAGAGGCGAACTTCGGTTCGCTTCTTTTTTTATAAAAATTATTTTACGAGACTAAGATACCCCATCACCGCCTGTATTCCCTTCACATTCTTCTCCCATTCGATCGTCTCATGCGTCGACAGTTCCACGGTGATCGCAGGAATATTGATGGAAGCCAACCAGTCATCAGCCGCACCCGTCGTGACATAGGCATCGAAGGTATCGACGGCCGGATATCCTGAGGCTGTAGCATAGGTATTCATGAGTGCACGAGTACCCGCGAGAATCCCGTTGCCGCACTGTGAGGCATAGACTGCGTTCGACTGGCTGTGCCAGAAGAT
>CAYZZN010000084.1:0-3241 GCA_964483165.1 uncultured Candidatus Saccharibacteria bacterium | reverse complement strand
GAAAAGGCGATGGTCCAGAAATTTCATCTGTGTAAGGAGTGTTATAATGAAATATTAATCGGTTTCAAATAAAAATGCTTAACCCCGACCTCAAACTTAATCAAAAAATGTTCGACGCCGACGTCGCCCAAACCCCTATCCGCGACGGGTTCGGCGAAGGTTTGGTCAAAGCCGCCGAACTGGACAAGCGCATCGTCGGTCTCTGTGCGGACCTGGTTGAATCCACGCGCATGGAAGCATTCAAGAAGAAATTCCCGGAACGGTTCATCGAGGTGGGTGTAGCTGAACAAAATTTGGTCACCGTGGCGAGCGGCATGGCGGCCATGGGTAAGATTCCTTTCGTGAGCTCATATGCCGTATTCAGCCCAGGCAGGAATTGGGAACAGATCCGTACCACTATTTGCTACAACAATCGATCGGTGAAGATTGCCGGTTCTCACGCAGGTGTTTCGGTGGGTCCGGACGGTGGTTCACATCAAGCGCTCGAAGATATTGCACTTATGAGGGCGTTGCCAAGAATGGTCGTGATTTCGCCCTGTGACGCCATTCAAGCAAAAAAAGCTACGCTCGCCGCAGCGAAAACTGATTCACCAACGTATATTCGTTTGGCGCGTGAGAAGACGCCCATCATGACCACCGAAGACACGCCGTTCGAGATAGGAAAAGCGCAGGAAGTGTTCAGGTCAAAAGTCGGTGCCGCAGATGTCGGCATTATCGCTACGGGCGCATTGCTCCACAAAGCGCTCAAGGTTGCGCACAAACTCACCCAAGATGGCAAGAATGTTGTCGTCCTGAATGTGCACACAGTAAAGCCGTTGGATCAAGACGTGATAATCAAAGTAGCTCACGAAGCTCGCGCACTGGTGACCGTTGAAGAACATCAGATCGCAGGAGGGCTCGGCTCTGCTGTTGCAGAATGTGTGGCGGCGCACTACCCGGTACCTATTGAATTTATCGGTGTCAAAGATCAGTTCGGCCAATCGGGCACGCCCAACGAACTCATTGAGCATTACGGCATGGGGGAGAAGGATATCCACACTGCGGCCCAGCGGGTGATGTTGCGCAAAATCTGAATAGAGCTATACTGTTCGCGGCAGTGTAGTCACGAGTAATAGAAAGTATTCATTATGAGTGCTCATTCCATCCAAATGATCGCGGCAGGAATCAAGGCTCCCGGACCCGTTCGCCTCGTACAAGGTCATCGAGGTTCGACGTACCGTCGCCCACCTGTGCCGCCAACAGAACCAGAGCAGTCCAGGCCAGTCTCCGCACTCGATACGCTGTCCAAGCGAGTCGAATCCGGAGAACCACACCCTCTCGCCCGCCTGACTGAGGCCGGCGAATGACCAGAATCCGAACCATGTCCAATCAGGCCCTGTCAGTACGGGGCTTTTTTATGTATGAGATCTGTGAACAACTCTCTTGACACCGGATTGTGTGGTGCTATCATATTGGCACAACCTATGAATTTTCATTTTACAAAGATGACCCGCAACTCATACGTGCTTACCATTTGGAAGCATGTTTGGAGTCAGTCTTTGTAATGAATTCACCCACTAATTAATTACAGACACAGGCTCCAAACTTCAAGTTTGAGAGCCTGTTTTCGTTCATCTGGTCCATTAGACGGCTAGAATGAGGACGAACTAGAGCACTTTGAAATATCATCATTATGTCAACCAAATCATTGGCCAAAGCAGAACAGTTTTTGCCGGCAGTGGATCCCTTGAAGCGATTCAAGGAGCCTCGGAGCCCTTATCGGGTTCCGGGCATGAGATCCTTGCCGGTTACGATCAAAGTCGCCTGGAATGTCTCCCCGCAAGAAGACATCCCGTTGCATCATCAATTCCCCGGATTGAATGGGGGAGGCGACTGACGATTTTGACGGGAGGTGGTATCGGTGTCCGAGCCCTCCCGTCTACGATTTCTCTTGTCGGTATTATATTCAACACAAACAAAAGGAGTCAGAGAGTATGCCAGTTACGTTAGCACTGTTGAGAGGCCCCGTGGCGAAATATCCGCTTACGTCCTTTCCGTATGTATTCACTCGCAAGAAGAAACGAGCGTCGATCATGCCTCGGCCACGCGATCACAGCGCCTGGCGATGGAATGGCAACGCTCTACCTGAATTCGTCGTTCGTTCACTTATCAATCCTGAAGATTGGATTACGATACCTGAGCGTGACAGTATGATGGTCGAACTACTTGCTGCCGGTTGGGCATTCAAATCCCCCAAAAGCAAGACTATGGTCGCCCCCTTGCCCGCCGCCATTGGTTGGCTCAAGTTGAACGGTGACAGTCGCCGATTCAAGCATCAACATTCCGACTTCGGTTGGAATCGGATTTTTGCACATCGTGATGATGGATGTTGAGTTTCGCGCCCGTGTCATTAATGTTGAACTGTGATCCGACGATGACGCCCGCGTTCAGTCCGCACATTGCCAAGGAGGTGGTGTGCGGATTTTTTGTATAAAAAACCCCGCCGAGGCGGGGTGTGGGAGGGATCAATTGGGACAGTGTTCCTACTCGGTCCTGATGGGAACCGAATAAACTCGGGAACTGAAACTATCCGGAATGAAGTCATTGGTGAGCGCTGCGCGGATGATTGCCATCGCGACAGGAACTTCATTGGTGGGAAGGGCTACTGTGTTCTCGAGAGCGAATACTCCCACCTGCACGATAGCACTGGTAGGTACCTCGAGAGATTTATTCTCCGGTATTTCGGGAGAGAATGCCCAGACTTCCTCGTAGACATCGTCTACGTTCCGATCAATACCAACGATGTCGCACTGCGTACCCGGCATGGGTGCTCCGGCCACAATGAATATCTTGTTCGAGGTGTAGCCGGCATATTGTTCCCACATCACCCCAACGCCGATGATGTTCGTGCCGAGTGCCACCAGATAGCGTCGATATCCGACTACGATCTGCTGTGCGGCACGGGCTCGTTCTGGAGACAGGAATGTGGAGGCGTCAGCTTGTTTCCGTAACGCACTCATCTTCTCGGTAATTTCAGGAATCGGCCTGAAGGGAAGCCTTTTGGTGGGCATGCTGTAGAGACCGATAGTTGCGATCATTAATGCGACGAAGAATACGAATTTCTTCATAGGATCCTTTGTTGTTGACAATGAGCCAGTTGATGCGAATTCAGGCTATAGACTACTCCGTATCGGGGAAGTGTCAACTATAAAAAATCAGCGCAACCGGTGAGGGTTGCGCTGGATAGGGCAGTAACACGATC
>CAYZZN010000083.1:0-3266 GCA_964483165.1 uncultured Candidatus Saccharibacteria bacterium | reverse complement strand
ATATGTCATACTCCTTCCCATGGTAGTACGCATGCGCGCAACAAGGAGTCACACCGGCAATCGCCGCTCTCATCACGCTCTCTCTGCAGGGCGCGTTTCGAAGTGTCAGAATTGCGGGATGAGCCACAAGAGCCATGCTGTCTGCATGAACTGCGGATGGTACAATGGACGCAAGGTCCTTGATCTTGCAGCCAAGGTTGCGAAAAAGGCCAAGAAGACCGAAACCGCCAAGAAATAGTTTGGACGGGGGACTGCGCGGTCGAGTAAGCTACCAATTGAAATAGGGGTTAAGGAATACCGTATAAGACTCGTCTTATTCTATATTCCTTGGATCTTAATCTCAGCACATTTTTCACCAGCACCTTATATATGGCCAATAGACATCTATCACGTTCAGTCGTCCTACAATCCCTCTTCGAATGGGATGCGCGTGGTCAGCATGACGACACATCGTCTGCCATCGTGGCCCGCAATGTCAAAGAATTTGCTCCGGGAGTGAGTGATATCTCATTTGTTGATTCGTTGATGAAGGGCATTCTCGCCAAGAAGAGCGAGCTCAACGACATCATCACCAAAGCCGCTCCGGATTGGCCACTCGACAAGATCTCGCCGGTGGATCGTAATGTCCTGCGTCTCGGCCTCTTTGAACTGCTCTTCGCTGATCGTTCGGAAGTTCCTGCGAAGGTTGCCATCAATGAATCCATTGAATTGGCAAAAACATTCGGTGGCGAGACGAGTGGTCGCTTCGTGAATGGTGTGTTGGGAGCAGTCTACAAAGAGCTCGGTGAACCCGGCAAGGATGCACAGCCGGCCAAGAAGAAGAAAGTTGAGGTGCCATACGAGCAGATGCCCATCCAACACCTCGGCGGAGCAGTGGTCTATGCGCGAGACAAGGATCAGATCTATTTTGCCTTCGTTCATGACATCTTCGGCCACTGGACGCTGTCAAAAGGAAAAATACCTGAAGGCATCACACCTGATGTTGGTACCGTCAACAAAGTCAAAGAAGAGATCGGGATCGATGTGACCATCAAGTCCGATCTGGGTCAGAATGAATATATTGCCAATGATCCGGAGATAGGCAAGATCAGGAAACAGGTCCACTATTATTTGGCGGAATCTCCCTTTGTCGATCTGGCGCTCGCCAAGAAACCGGGACTCGATGACGCAAAATGGTTCAAGCTTGCCGACATCTTGGAACTCAATTTTTATAATGACATACTCCCGATCGTGACCAAGGCCGTGCAGATAGTGAGCGCGGGGAAGTAATATGAAAGACAGCATCGAAAAATTAGCCAAACAGATCGGTGTCGAATTCCGCGACATCACTCTTTTGCGTACGGCGGTCACCCACCGTTCTTTTTTGAATGAAAACAAAGGAGCCGGCATGGAACACAATGAACGCCTTGAATTCCTTGGTGATGCGGTGCTTGAATTGGTGGTTACAAGTTATTTGTTCAGAAAATATCCCAAGAAGCAGGAAGGGGAACTGACTGCGTATCGCTCGGCCATCGTGAATACCATGAGTCTGATCAAAGTCGCGGAACATGTGGGCTTGAATGAATTCATCCTGCTTTCAAAAGGCGAGGCCAAGGATACCGGGCGCGCCCGTTCGGTCATTCTTGCCAATGCGGTTGAAGCAGTGATCGGTGCTATCTACATGGATCAAGGATACAATCCGGCCGCCAACTTTATTTCCGAGCAAGTGCTCGAAGTCATTGATATTGAAGATATCGTCAAGAAAAAATCGTGGATTGATGCCAAGAGCAAGTTCCAGGAGATGGCGCAGGAGAAGGAAGGTGTGACTCCGTCATACAAAACACTCAAGGAGACTGGGCCTGATCATGACAAAAAATTCACCCTCGGCGTATTTTTGAAAGATGTACAGATTGGTTCAGGAACGGGGCAGTCGAAACAAGAGGCGGAACAGCAGGCGGCTGAGAAGGCGCTCAAAGAGAAGGGGTGGTAAGTAGCTCGGACTGCAGATACAAAAAATAAGACACAAAAAAAGGGCGGACGTCGTGAGACGTCCGCCCGTGAATTGTAATGACAGATCGCAGATTCAGTTTTCGCTTCTGATGACTTTCCAGTAACCTTGTCCGCGAGTCATCAGGTTGAAACTGTCGCTGAAGTTGAAGTGAGCATTTCCTGGCCCATAGATCTTCAGGCTTCCTGTGGGGACTGTTGACGTTTGGGCATCGGGATAAAACTCAAACGTACTCAGTACGTTGGTCTTACCCTCGATCCAGATGCCGATCACGCCGTTCGTGAAGGTTATCTCCGGCAGTGATGTCACCGCTTTTCCGTCCCTTGAATATGCCGGCCAACTATTTGTTGAGAGACTTCTCCGTACCAGATATTGGTCCCAGTTGAAGAGGCTCGCGCGTGGCACATAGGCATTGAGATTTACGGTCCTCGTCGCCGAGGGCTCGATACTGATGCTCAGCGGTGGATTGCAACCGCAATCCGCAATATCTTCCGGCGATGGCGAACCGCTCGTCATAGGGAATACCGCCGCAAATGTTTGTCCGCTGAAGAATGCGGCATTGTTCGTCCCTGACGGTTCGTCGTTCTCTTCCATCTGTTTTTTCTTCTTTTTATCGATGTTGTCGCAGGCTCTGCTGACCTTGACGTAGATATACACGGCCCCGCCAACCACAATGATCGTGACGACGGCGAACGCGATGCACCCGACGACGTGTAAGCTCTTGCCAGGAACATTTTGTAGATAGGGCATTGCCTCGGTCACGCTCTTCGCGCTCGGATTCTTCTCCAGTTCGTTGGCGATGCTTTCCGGAACGAAACCGGAATATTCGTATCTATACGTATTTGCCGGATTGACCGGCATAAGAGCACCCCATGAATAGTTTGGGTCTGCCAAGAACAGGGCGAGGGCGCTGACGATCAAGGCACGCACTATTTTTTGCGCGCCGCCGGAATCACTTGATTTTTTTGTGAACAGTGCGAATCCCGCCCACGCAAATGCGATCAATGTGGGACTCAACATGAGCATGAATACCCACATCTTGTGTTTGTAGGCGTTTTCCCCCAGCGCGTTGGTGAAGTTTTCTAGCCGTGTTTCGCTACTCACGAAGACAACGGTACCTATGAGCATCACGATCGCTATGGCGAAGCGGATGCTGATTTTTTTGATGTTCATTCCGTAACTCTCTTTGGTTTTTGTGTTTACCGTTTCCTTTGCATGCAGTAGTGCTTGTCAAAGGACCCCACCTTCAGACTACAACTTATCTCGTATTAGTCAATGG
>CAYZZN010000082.1:1195-3275 GCA_964483165.1 uncultured Candidatus Saccharibacteria bacterium | reverse complement strand
AAAATATGCTAGAGTTGCCCCTACGTATGGCATTTTTATCGAAGCTATTCAACCGCTCCAATACCAAGAATGTGAAGGAATTCCAGCCATTTGTGGCGACCATCAACGCATTCGAACCGGCGCTCAAGGCAGTGTCGGACGCCGATCTGCGCGCCAAAACCGATGAGTTCAAGAAGCTCATCGCAACTGTAGGATCCGATGGTTCGAAATTCAAGACGGAACAGGAAGTATTGACCCACATTCTCCCCGAAGCCTTCGCTGTCGTCCGCGAAGCATCACGTCGCACGTTGGGCCAGCGCCATTTTGACGTCCAGCTCATCGGTGGTATGGTCCTGCATTCAGGTGCTATTGCCGAGATGCGTACTGGTGAAGGAAAGACGCTCGTCGCAACGCTTCCCGCATACTTGAACGCACTCACCGGTAAAGGTGTCCACGTGGTCACCGTCAACGACTATCTCTCACGCCGTGACGCGGTCTGGATGGGCGAGATCTATTCATTCCTCGGCCTTTCAGTTGGTGTGATCAATAACGAGGCATCGTATCTGTATGACGCGGCACATAAGTCAAAAGGTGATGACAGTATTTCTGCCGATGCCGTGGATAAGGAACGCGACGAGACTGGCGGATTCAAAGTGGTTCACGAATTCTTGCGTCCCGTATCGCGCCGCGAATCGTATGCAGCCGATATCACTTACGGAACCAACAATGAGTTTGGTTTCGACTATCTGCGTGACAACCTCGAGTATAGTCCTGACCGTTTGCGCCAGCGTGAACCCAACTACGCCATTGTTGACGAGATCGACTCCATCTTGATCGATGAGGCACGCACGCCACTCATCATTTCCGCACCCACTCGTGATGCCGAATCCACGTACAAACAGTTTGCGCTGATGGTCCGTTCCTTCGTCAAAGATGAAGACTATACCGTCGACGAGAAGCATCGATCTATTTCATTGACGTCGACTGGTATCACCAAGGCCGAGAAGGAGTTGGGTATCGACAATATTTATACTGACAAAGGCATCAAATCCGTCCATCACCTCGAAACTGCTATCAAAGCTTCAGCCATCTATCACAAGGACAAGGAGTATGTGGTGAAAGACAATCAGATCGTGATTGTCGATGAATTCACTGGACGCATGCAGCCGGGTCGCCGCTGGTCGGACGGTCTACATCAGGCCGTCGAAGCCAAAGAGGGTGTGAATGTTCAGCAAGAATCACGTACCTACGCATCGATCACCTTCCAGAACTTTTTCCGCATGTATTCAAAATTGGCGGGAATGACCGGTACCGCCGCAACGTCAGCCGAAGAATTTTACAAAGTATATGGACTCGAGGTTGCCATCGTGCCCACCAACAAACAACCGGTTCGTCTCGACCGTAATGATCAGATCTTCCAGACCGAACTCGGCAAATTCAAGGCCATCGCGCGCAAAGTCAAAGAGTTGAATACCAAGGGTCAGCCGGTACTTATCGGTACGGTATCCATCGAGAAAAACGAACTCCTCTCACAATTCCTGAAAGCCGAAGGTGTGCCGCACCAGATGCTCAATGCGAAGAATCATGAACGCGAAGGTGAGATCATCGCCCAAGCAGGCAAGAAGGGGGCAGTTACCATCGCCACCAACATGGCGGGTCGTGGCGTGGACATCAAGTTGGGCGGGAATCCCAACACCCCAGAATCATCCGAACAGATAAAGTCTGTCGGCGGGTTGTTCGTGCTCGGTACCGAACGCCACGAAGCACGTCGCATCGACAACCAGCTCCGCGGCCGTTCCGGTCGTCAAGGAGATCCTGGCGAGACGCAGTTTTTCGTCTCACTCGAAGATACCTTGATGCGCGTGTTCGCGTCAGACATGATGAAGTCTATGATGGGCAAACTCGGTGTCGCTGACGATGTACCGATCGAGCACAAACTTATTTCTCGATCGCTCGAGAGCGCGCAAGAGAAGATCGAAGGATTTAACTTTGATTCACGCAAACACGTGCTCGAATTTGACGACGTTATTAATACACAGAGAAAGAATATCTATGGACGACGCAGGAAATTACTTCTTGGAACAATTGAGGATGTTGAGGG
>CAYZZN010000082.1:0-1095 GCA_964483165.1 uncultured Candidatus Saccharibacteria bacterium | reverse complement strand
ATTACTGACGCAAAAATCAAAGAATTCGGCCGTGAGAATTTCCTGAACGCTGTGCGCATCGTCCTTCTGCAGGCCATCGACATGTATTGGGTGGAGCACCTCGAAGTCATGGATTACACCCGTTCGAGCGTGAACCTGCGCGCATACGGTCAGCGTGACCCATTGGTTGAATACAAGAAAGAAGGCCTCCGTCTCTTCAAAGAAATGCAGGCCGCTATGCGTGGTCAGATAGTCAAAGTGCTTCCGCATATAGTTCCTACTGTGAATGGTGTGCCTGCTGATGCTGAACGGAAGAATCTCAAGGAAGTTCATGAGAATGCACAGATTATCGGAGCGGGAGACGGTTCGACACAGGCTCCTTCGACAAAAAAAGACAGTGAAGCAGGCAGGAATGATCCGTGTCCGTGCGGTAGTGGCAAGAAATACAAGAATTGCGGGATGAAAGAGACTGAGGAGCACCGTAAACTCACCGCGGGGAAGTGATCATGAACAAGAAATTAAGCATAAAAGAATTCCTACATTTCAGTTTCTTTCTATATCCACTTGCCGTGCTTGCCATCCTGTATGAAGAGGAACTCTCTCTATTGATAGGATCTGATATTATTTCATATGCACTTCTGTATGCAGTTTTTTCAATAATTAATTTTATCTGGGGACAATACCGCATACAATACATATTGCTAGCGATCTCGGCCATAGTTGGTTTTACACTTTTATTCTACGTTCTAACAAATCACTTTACCTTTTTCGAGCCGAGTATCGGAATAACCATAGTAGGTGCCTTCATTGTTTATTTTTTAGGTTTCTTCGTCTTCCAATTCGCACAATTTCTTGCATGGATCCCCTTCATATTTAAATATTTGTGGCAGAATAGATATAACTTGGACAATATGACGTTTGAATAAATACCTAGTACATATATGGCACAGAAAACCTCAACCCGACAACGAGCAACGGCACTTATTTTCAAAGCAGATACAGTACTCATGATCAGAAGGAATCGTGATGATTTCGAGGGATTTATATTTCCCGGAGGTGGCGTCGAAGAAGGTGAGACACCGGAGCAGGGACTCATCCGCGAAGTCATGGAAGAGT
>CAYZZN010000081.1:0-3275 GCA_964483165.1 uncultured Candidatus Saccharibacteria bacterium | reverse complement strand
CGAGCTACTTCAAAGTTCCCAACTTTCGCTCGTGGTATCTGCGCAACCATCGCCGCACCCTCGTGATCGACAAAGAAGTCGCCTATACCGGCAGTATTTCCGTGCGCGATAGTATGAAGGATTGGCGTGATACCAACGCCCGATTTGAAGGAGCAGTTGTACGCGAGATGACCAACGCCTTCGACCGCATGTGGACACGTGCCAAGAATGAAAAGCCCTTGCCACGACGCGTCCGTGCGCGCGATCGCGAATTCCGCTACATCACCAACTATCCTTCACCGGGACGACGCCATGTGTATTCCGAACTCGTCGAGGCCATTCGTGCGGCGCGCAACTATATCTACATCACTACCCCCTACTTCGTACCCACTCACCGCCTCCTCAGGGTCATCAAGCTGGCCGCGCATCGCGGCGTAGACGTGCGCATCATCCTACCCGAGCGCACCGACCACTACCCGACGCTGGATTTCGCCGCACGCTCCTATTTCAGCACCTTACTCGAATCAGGCGTGCGCATCTTCCTCTACGAAGGCAATGTCATCCATAGCAAATCCACCATTATCGACGGCACATGGGCGACCGTTGGCTCGATGAACTTGGACTCCGTCAGCCTGCTCTACAACTTCGAGGCTAACATCATCACCACCAACACAAAATTTGCCGAGGAATTATCGGCACACTTCGTTCACGATATGCACAAGTCTACCGAGGTGAAGGAACAAGAATGGAAAAAAAGGTTCTTCACGGAAAAGATACTCGAGATGCTGACCCGTCTCATCAAAAAGTTTTTGTAACTAATTCCAAGCAAAAACAACGAACAACGCAAGAAGCGCGACCCCTGCGACGACATTCCCCGCCATCCCCACCACCGATCCCGCCACGCCACCCAGAGCCGCCCTGCGCGCTTTTTTCATATTTGAGGTCTTATACAATTCGGCGAACAAAATACCCAGAAACAGCCCGGCAACACTACCAATGATCGGTACGGGAATGGCAATGGTACCAATGATCAAACCTCCCAACCCATACAAGAGAGATGACCAGTGCGCGCCTCCCCATTTTGCTCCAGCAATGCCAGAAAAAAGGTCGAGGAGCATGCCAACTGCCGCCACGGCCGCCAAAATACCGAGATTGCCGAGGGTGAGATGGGTAAAATGGTCGATGAGTCCGAACACAAGGGTGACCATCAACATGAACAAGAGTCCAGGAAGTCCGGGGACGATGGCCATGATGAGGCCAGGAATGAGGAGTAACGCGAAGACAATAGTAATAACAGTATGTGACATATAGTGCTATTTATTTGACGTATATTGCACAATTATCCTCTCGGGCAAGATATGTCGACAGTTTCAGTACTTGAAGTGACTCTAATGAATACTTGTGAGCCGTTATACTCAACCTGTAATTGCTCCGCTGCATCGTTACCGTAATTATAAGAACCAGGAATACTTATAGACTTGGATAGCAGTTGATTCCAACCCCACATATGTAATCTATATGAATAGGAGCCGGCACCCCCCGTTGGAGCTCCACTAAAATAGTACGTAGTTCCAGTCCTGGTGCAGGCGATATTACCTGCAGTAAGTGCCGGAAGGCTGGAAGAATTGGCAATGGCCATCCAATAGAACCCATAGGGCACACTAGCGTCAGCATCGCTCGCACCTAGACTATGATTCGATTTTGTCCAATTAACCGCATTACCAACTATATCAAATCCGTTCACACTAACATTCCTCACTATTTGCATTTCCTCGTCCTCATCAAAATAGTTTCTTGAGATGACGACGTGTGGAATGGTTGGAAATGGTGGATTGAAAGTCACATGGTTGGTAGAAGCCCCCGTATTGGCCGAGAAGCCATGTTGTATATTCTGACTGCTACCACCCCCCGCAGCAACATCACCCCACTTCACCTTGCCCAAACTCAAACCTGTCGCATCAGCCATGAGGACCTGTCCTAGAGTAGGTGGTGTCCCGCCAACCGGAAGAAATGTGAAATCACCCAGTATGCCAAGTCCCCCAACAGTGAGAGAACCGGCTTTTATCTGTCCAATACCTCCCTCATTGATCGGCGCGTTACAACCAGGAATGCTCGTCGGACAAACTGCAGGTGGAGGACCGCCGGCGGGAGCCGCAGTCCATTGCGCCAGAGCCGAGAGCGCTGTAGCTCCGACCAGGAATCCGATGCCGAGGAATGTTGCTGAGAAGATTTTTGATTTCATAATACTGTAGGGTTGTTAATTATTTTTTATTAAGTGATTGAGAGATCTCCTCTAACTTTGCTTTGAATTGTGGTGTTTGTTCTTGAACAGTGAGACTCTCTGATATTTCGGCTAGTTTTTCCTGTCTAGCTTGATCCTTACTAGTATCAGGGGAAATTCCTACCGTTGTCCCTTCGGAATTCAAAAGATACATCCACACTCCAATTCCTAACACGAGTACTGTAGCGATCAAAGTCGCTACCGCCTTGCGGTGATGGGGATGATTGAAATCAGTGGAGAGGAATGGAGGGGGCGTTTGCGCCATATAAAGTTATATTACGTTCCTTCTTTACTAGTTCTGATACTTGATAAGTACGCCTCCGGTATCAAAATATTCAGCACCTTCACCACTACGATAACACAGGTTCACTGGACACTTTTCTTTCAAGATAACAACATCTCCTTGATTTGTTCCTGGTGCGCCATATCCCAATGCATTAACAACCACATTCCCACAGGTAACTCGAGTATATCTTGTAGGAGACTCGAAGTTTCCGGTAAATATCGTGCACGTAGGGGAAGTAACCGTCTCAAAAGATTTGACGTGATCACCTGCTTCACCATTAACAACAAGATGATTTGATGGACCCCAAGCATCAATCTCCAGTTTAGTAGCGCCTCCAAGATTCAATGTATACTCATCATTTTCTCCCCTGAAGAATTTCATATCAGCGACCGGGGTCGCACTCGCGCCCCCTGCCGTAGACGTCGCCCATCTTCCCACACCATTCGCATCAGAAGTGAGAACCTTCCCTGCCCCTTGGTTACCATCGACGATCTTGATAGATGCAGGCAATGTCGCATCTCCCACCTCAACATTACCGAAGAATTTCGAAGTACCGAAGACACGGAGACCTTCCGAGGCAACAGGCTCAACTAGGTTTGTATTGATATACAGAGGTCCGAGCTTCTGTTGGAGCGAATTGCCCGTGTTGATCGGCGCATTACACCCTTCGATCGTCGTCGGACAAACTGCAGGTGGAGGACCGCCGGCGGGCGCCGCAGTCCATTGTGC
>CAYZZN010000080.1:1772-3310 GCA_964483165.1 uncultured Candidatus Saccharibacteria bacterium | reverse complement strand
ATTGCGTTTGTTAGGAGGGAAAAATAGTAAACGTGTGGTGAGGATACATTGCGGACGAATCAGTAGATTCGCCTACTGGGTCTCCTTTCGGGCGAGCATAGCAATTTTAAAAATGACATGGACGTAAGTCCGTGTCATTTTTAAAATATGCGTGTATCCGAATCCACACGTTTACTATTTTCCTTAACTAATATTCCTCCACCATTCGCTCACCGGCGCCGTCCTGATGATCTCCAGCACCTGATCCAGATCGTCGACTATCTTGAATATCTCGCGGTCGTACTCGGAGATCGCTCCTTGTTGTTCGAGCATGTTCTTGTTGATGAAATCGGCCATATCATTCCAGAATCGTGAACCGACGAGAATGACGGGTACCGAAGGGATCTTGCGGGTCTGGATGAGGGTGAGTGTGCTGAAGAGTTCGTCGAAGGTGCCGAATCCGCCCGGGAAGAACACATAGGCTTCGGCCGCGAAGTTGAGCATGGTCTTCCTAGAGAAGAAATAGGTGAATTGGAGGCGATCGTTGGCGTAACTATTGGTGTTGCCTTCATGGGGCAGACTGATGCCGAGTGCGACTGCGTGTCCACCGGCCTCGCGAGCGCCTTTGTGCGCCGCTTCCATGGTACCGGGACCGCCGCCGGTAATGACTGCGTATTTGAGTTCGGTGACGATACGTCTGCCAAGTTCTTCGGCCTGTTTCCATTCATGGGTAGTGTGCTTGGTGCGAGCGGAACCGTAGATAGTCACTGACTTGGGATATTTGCGCAGGAATTCGAAACCGTCCTTGAATTCCTTATTGATCTCATCCAGGTGACGTTTGGTAGTGTCGGCGTGAATGTCACGGCGGGAGATAGGCGAGTTGTGTTCGGGTGTATGCATGGGAATAGTATAGCAAAATAGACGGTAGACTGGTACCAAGTACCAGCGCATTCGAAGGTATAACATCGAAAATGAGCGGACAAAAAATCCGCCAGATTTCTGGCGGATGTGGTTGAATGTATTCAGAAACGGACTCGGATCACGTGCATGCCGTTCGGCATGTTCGAGTGTGTACCGTTGGCGAGGCCGAATGCGTTGTCCTGTACGTCGCCTGGTACTGCCTTGCGGGGACAGCGGATTTTGACGAAGACATTGAATTCGCCACGGAAACCGCCGTGACCGCTGTCGTCACCATCTGTGGGGAATGTGATGAATTTATCGCCTTCAGCTAGTTCGCCGAAGGTGAGTGGCTTGCTCGTAGTATCAATTGCGCTTTTCATAAGATGTGTCTGTTATGTGTTTACCACTCATAATAGAAAAAGTCAAATTAACGCCTGTTCGAATGTTGGCCCTTTTCTTGCTAATTAGGCCACAATTCTCTATTCTTAGCGCATGCTCAAATTCACCATCGAAGCCCGTATTCCCGGCAAGCTGGGCCGCGCAGGCATCATTGAGACGCCTCATGGCAAGATCCCTACACCAGCGTTCATCCCGGTGGGCACCAAGGCAACCATCAAATCGCTCACACCTGAACAGGTGGCATCGCTGGGCGCCGACGC
>CAYZZN010000080.1:0-1672 GCA_964483165.1 uncultured Candidatus Saccharibacteria bacterium | reverse complement strand
CAGGAATCATACGAGCGCCAGAAATCTGCAGTGGAACGGACGCGTCTCTGGGCGGAACGTTGTATTACCAGACAAAAACAGTTGGCTACTGAGAACGGCAAAGCCCCTGCATTGTTCGGCATCGTCCAGGGCGGCCGTTACGAAGACCTTCGCCGCCATTCCGCAAAGACCATCGGCGCCATGGAGTTCGATGGCTTCGGCATCGGCGGCTCTTTCGACAAAGATGACATCGGCGAAGCTGTGGGCTGGGTGGCGCAAGAGTTGCCCGAGAATAAGCCGCGCCACCTCCTCGGCATAGGCGAGCCGATTGATCTGGTGCTTGGCATCGAGAACGGCATGGATACTTTTGACTGCGTCGCGCCGACACGTATCGCGCGCAATGGCTCCGTCTATGTCGGCAAAGGCCGCATCAATCTCTTCAACGCACAGTTCACGACTGATTTTGCTCCCATCGAAGCAGGATGTGGCTGTTATACCTGTCAAAATTATACCAAGGCATATCTGGCGCATCTATTCAGGGCAAAAGAGATGCTCGCGGCTACGCTCGCCTCAATCCACAATCTATATTTCTTGGTGAATCTGGTGAAGAGGCTTCGCACGGCAATCATCGAAGGTAGATTCGAGGAGGAGAAGAAAATTTTGTTTGGGTAGTCACCCTCCCCATGATATAATCAAACGGATGAAATATCTGTTCGCAATCTTTCTATTAGCCCTGCTTTTTAGTCCGGTACGGGCGGAAGCAGCGGTTTTTAATGATGCGGCGGCTAATGAGTGGAATTTGGGCGTCACCTGGGGAGGTGCCTGTAGTGCAGCGTGTGTAGCGGGAGTTGATTATCCGAGTACTGGTGACACGGTGATCATCGATGAATATCAGGTTGATTACGGTGCATACAATCCAGTAGTCCTCTCTGTTACTATTTCCGGGGGAGGTATTCTTAATAGTTTTGAGAGTGACTCATTCTTCACCGTAGGAGACGTGGATATAAACAGTCAGGGGCGTTTTAATTCACATGATGCAGAGATTACGGGTACTCTGTCCATAGATACAACTGGTTCGGGAGGGTTTTTTCTCTTTCAAGAGAGAGTCCTCACTTTAGAAGGGAGTATGCATCTTGTCGACACCGGTGCATTTGTTGGGGATACTGAAAGTACCGTGGTACTTTCAGGTACAAACCAAGAGATTACGGGTGAACCAGTTTTTTACCATCTAACAAAAAATATTTCATCTGCTGGTACACTGTCTTTTGGCGGTATATTCGAAGTGTTGGGAGTTCTTACTCTTACCGGAGTTGATGGGGAGCTTCTCAGTGTGGGTCCAGTAGCAGATGAATTTACTTTTGAAACCATCGGCTCAGTAGTTGTTGAATATCTGAATGTATCAGCTTTCAATAATACGACCGGTACCGATATTGACTGCCTCACCGGTTGTGTTGATGGTGGCGGCAACACCGGCTGGAATTTTCCGGGATCCTACGACTTCGACGACGCCGCTGACGGCCCGTGGAATATTGGCACGACGTGGGGCGGCGGATGCGACGGTGACTGTACCCCAAGCCTTGATTATCCTTCTGAGGGTGATTCCGTTATCATCGACTCGAATACGGTCGTTGCAGATGTAGATAGTCTAAGCGCTTTAAATCTGACGATCGCAACAGGAGGCACTCTTGATCTT
>CAYZZN010000079.1:0-3396 GCA_964483165.1 uncultured Candidatus Saccharibacteria bacterium | reverse complement strand
AGGAACTTGGCGACCACGTCAGTGACGTTATCTTTGACGAAATCAACGTTGATCGGATTCTGGCCGCGGGTTGATTTCTCGACGGTTTCTTTGATGAGCATGCGCACTTCGTGGAGCAATTCCTGTGATTCGCGGAGATAGACGAAGCCGCGGGAGATGATGTCGGGAGACTTCTTGAGTTTGCCGGTCTGGCCATTCAGGATACCGAAGATGATGAAGATACCGTCCTGAGCGAGCGCTTGGCGGTCACGGATGACCACGTCTTGGACATCGCCAACAGAGAATCCATCCACCAATACAAGTCCTGATGGAGCTTTCTCTTTGAGCTTGACGAGTTTGGTACCAGCACTTTGTATCTCGATGACCGAGCCGTTGTCAGGGATGACCACGCTGGACTCGGGCAGGCTGTTGGCTTCACGGGCGATGTCGCAATGTGTGCGGAGCATGTAGTGATAGCCGTGGAGGGGCATGAAGAATCGCGGCTTGATCTTGCGGTGTATCCACGCGGTCTCGTCGCGGTTGGCGTGGCCGGATGAGTGAACATCAGCGATGCGGTAGTGGACGATATGTGCGCCGAGACGTGACAGGTTGTCTTTGAGTTGCTGGACGGCACGTTCGTTGCCGGGAATGATGGAAGACGAAAGGATGATGGTGTCACGCGGTGTGATCCTGATCTTTGCGTGGGTCTTGTTGGACATACGCATGATGGCGCCGTATTCGTCACCCTGTGCTCCGGTGGCAAGAATAATGATACGGTCAGGTGGGAAGTTGTCGACGTCATCAGCGGTGATGAATGTTTCTTTCTTTGCCTTGACCAGGCCGAGATGTTTGCAGATCTCTATATTCTGTTTGAGACTGCGTCCCTCGACGAGCACCTTCTTGCCGTATTTCTCGGCGAATTCGGTGATCTTGAGGAGACGTTCGAGCAGGGAGGAGAAGGTCGCGATGATGAGGCGTCCGTGCATATTCTGGATGATGCGTTCAAGGTTCTGATGCACCACCTTTTCCGGCATGGAAAAGCCCGGATTCTCAACGTTGGTGGAGTCGGCCATGAGGATGAGCACTTTTTCATTCTTGAAAGCGCGGTCGTACTCGGCTTCTTCGGTTTCGGTGACGATACCATCCATGTGGTCGAGTTTGAGGTCGCCGGTATGGACGATGGAGCCGTACGGTGTCTCGATGATGAGACCCATGGCATCAGGGATGGTGTGGGTGACCGAGAAGAACTTCACCTTGAGTTTGCCCACGGTGATGGTTTCGTTTTTCTCGACGATCCTCATGTCGAGCTTGGGTACATGCGGGAATTCTTCCTGACGCTTCTGGATGAGGACTGACGTGAGGAGTCGCGTATAGATAGGTGGATTGCCGATGCGGGGCATGACGTAGGGGATGGCACCGATATGGTCCAAGTGACCGTGAGTGATGAGCACCGCACGGATCTTGTCCTGACGTTCCTCGAGGTAATGGGTGTTCGGCAAGATGAAGTCAACGCCGGGCGTGCTTTCATTCTTGAATTGGATACCAATGTCGACAACGATAATATCGTCACCACATTCAATGGCGGTCATATTCTTGCCAACTTCTTCCACACCACCGAGCGGAATGATACGGACAGAGTCGGGAGCGAGCGGAGGGAGCTTGTCTCCTTCACGGCGCACCGTCGGCTTGGCTGGATTGCGTCGCATCGGCTTTGCGGCTTCAGGACGGACGATCTGCATGCGCGCGCCGGCTATATGCTTCGCAGTGCTTGGATGCTTGAGTGCACCACGGCCCAGGACGACACGGTGACCATTGGACGCTGTTGTAGGGGAATGCGTGTGAGGAGCGTGCGTGTGGCCTCCCGGTTGTCCTTGCGGATGCAGGGTGCGGGTGGGCGCGCCGCCCTGGTGCGGCCGGCGACGGAATCCGAAGTTTCGGGGTCGGTTTGATCCTGCCTGTGG
Organism: uncultured Candidatus Saccharibacteria bacterium; assembly: GCA_964483165.1. Classification (GTDB taxonomy): domain Bacteria; phylum Patescibacteriota; class Minisyncoccia; order Phycocordibacterales; family PALSA-1337; genus C7867-002. The sequence continues at coordinate 1,456 of CAYZZN010000079.1, read as the reverse complement.
TGTTGACGGATTATGTGGTGGTGGGTTTTTCGGGGGTTGGTTATCCATAAGTGTTTGATAGGTTCGTAAATTATTTCTTTTTAAATACAGTCCAAACATTCTCTGTCTCGGTATACCAGCTGGAGATAGTATTCCATCGGTCTGCCGGGGTTGCTAGATTCAGTTCTATGCCACCAAGCGTTTTTGGCACGGCGTAGATAAAATCAGGCATGTACAGGAATACTGCGGGAATGTCAGCACTGACCAGTTGGTCAAACTGGGCATATTTTGTGGCTCGTACTGTCTCATCGCTGGTGGTGCGAATACCCTCAAGCAATGCATCGGTCTTGCTGTTGGCGTACATGGCGATATTGAGTCCCGGCGCATTGCGTTGTGATGAGTGCCAGAATGCGTAGAGATCGCGATCTTTGCCGATGACTTCGCCGAACAAAAGGGCGTCGTACTTGCGGGTGCGGATGATGTTCTGGTAGAGATCGTTGGGTTCGTATACTTTGATACCCACCTGCGCACCCATGTCGGTCCACGCCTTCTTGACGAGCTCGGCCGCTTCGCGCAGATCCGGACTGTCAGCGGTGTATATGTCGAACGAAATAGTGATGGTGCTGGTCTTGTTTTTGTATGTATAGATGCCGTCAGCGTTCTTTTTCCAGCCGTCTTTCTCGAGAATAGCCTGGGCGCGGGCGATGCTCGTGCTTGCCGCTGTCGTGGAAAGCGTCGAAGTGGCTTGATCAAATGGTACCGGTCCTTCTACGGGTACACCGTATCCCTTGAGAACGGTATCGATAATAGCCTGGCGGTCGATGGCTGTTTCGAGGGCATATCGGACTACTTTGTCAGAGAGGATAGTGGCCTGATTTTGGTTGAAAAAGACGCCGAAGATACGGGGAAGAGGCGATGATATGATCTCGTATGCCTGAGCTGAGTCTGCCGAAAGCCTCGTGGCCGCTTCGGGTGACACTGAAGCGAGACTATCGATGGCGCCCTGGTCGAGCGCTCCGAGTGCCGCATTTTCGTCGGAAAAGAAATTGAATACAATAGTTGGGATATAGGGATCAGTGCCGTAGTAACCTCTCCATGATTTGAGGGTGTACTGTGTCGGAATACCGCCGTTGTCACGCGAGATTGATGAGACACGATAGAGTCCTGAACCGATCGGTTCAGTATTGTATTGGCTAAAGATGAATTGTTCGTCATTCACTGATCCCCAAATATGCTTGGGAATGATGCCGACGGTCGTGTTGGACAGGAATGGGCTGTACGGTTGCTTGAGTGAGAATTGGATCTCCGTCGCTGAGACTACTTTCACGGTTACGTCTGCCCAGTCGACGCGTCGAGGACTTTTCAGCGCAGGGTCCTGTATCTTTTGTATGGTGAACGCGATATCTTCAGCAGTTAGAGGTGTGCCATCTTGGAATTCGACGCGGGGGCGCAGTTTGAAAGTATAAGTCATGCCGTC
>CAYZZN010000078.1:287-3399 GCA_964483165.1 uncultured Candidatus Saccharibacteria bacterium | reverse complement strand
CGCACCAGACGGACCATGGAAGAGATACTGCAATCATTCAACGATCATTCGAAGTTAATCAAGATTGAGACGGAAGTGGGTCTACGTGAACGCGAGACCGGATACACATTCGTGCTGCTTGAAAGTGAAAAAAACACGCATTTTCCATTCTTGCAAAAATATTGGGATAGCACTGGACCATTCTTGGCACGTCCCGTGGGAGGTGAGAGTCTCCTTGAGATTGCAGAGGGAAGACTGTCTCGCGTATTCACGCGAATCGCGCGCCGCTATGCAGGCAAGAAGGTCTGGCTCGTTACTCACGGACGCGTCATCCAGTGTATGCGCTACCTGCTCGATGAGATGTCTCTGGACCAGGCCCGGGAGTTCGTTTCCACGCCCGAGAGCACGCCGCACAACTGCAGTGTCATGATCTACCGCTATAGTCCGGAGAAAGGGAAGTTGGTGCTGGATGGGTATAATAAAGTGTTTACAGACATGATATAATTCACGCATGAACCCCACTCCTAAAAAAGAGAAAATACTCGTCATTGAAGGTGACGCAACTTTCGGCCAACGTGTCGTCGAGACTCTCAAGCAAGAGGGCTACACCGCTTCATTGGTGACCGATGGTGGCGCGGGACTCAAAGTGATCGCCGAGACTCTGCCCAGTCTGGTTCTTGTTGATATCGTCCTTCCTGGCACGGATGGCTATGAAGTGATCGCCAAGAAACACGCTGATCCGGTCTTGGCAAAGATTCCCGTATTCTTGCTCTCCACCCAAGGTGTACCTATCAACATGGGCAAAGTGCCGCAAGGTGCGGTCCGTGAATACATTCTCGACTTGCACGCCGATACCGCGGAGATCGTGAAGCGCATCAACAGTACATTCGGTCATCCTGACAGTGCCGAAGTTGCCGAACCCAAAAACAAAAAGAAGCTCGTGTGGGTCGAAGATGACAAGCTGATCGGTACTATTCTTGGTAAGAAGCTCATCGCATCCGGATTTGATCTCTTTCACGCAAAGAATGGCGATGAAGCGCTCAAATATCTCGCCGAGAATGTGCCTGATGCCATCGTGCTCGACCTCCTCATGCCGGGAATGAGCGGATTTGATGTATTGCAGAAGGTCAAAGCCGATCCGCGTCACAAGAATGTTCCGTCGATGATCCTTTCGAATTTGAATAAACAGAGTGATATTGAACGCGCGAAAATATTGGGAGCCCAGAAATTCTTGGTCAAAGCGGCCGCGTCGTTGGATCAGATCGTTGATGAAGTGAGAGGGTTGTGCAAATAATGTTTGGAAATAAAAAACCCGGCATGGTGCCGGGGTGAGTGACGTGGCTCAAGCTATGTCATGAATTCGTTCTCGATCAATTTTGCCCGTAGTGCAAGTTGAGTCAGTTTGGCAACAGAATGAATATCGGTCTTCTTCATCACGTGTTCGCGGTGCGTCTCGATGGTCCTGGTGCTGATGCAGAGTTCGTGTGCGATTTCATGATTCTTCATGCCGCTGGCGATATGTGCGAGCACTTCTATCTCCCGAGAAGTGAGGTGATTCAGCAGTTCTCGGGCAGACTGCTTGCCCGCGATAGTTTCAGACGAAGTGTCTAGGATCATTGGTTCCCTTTGGTTGTTTCAGCTTATATCCTAAAGATTGCGAAATAATTGTCAATATTCATCCAAGTCGCCTTGTAAATCAAGCAAAATCGTGATATCATCCCGGCACTATGTCAGCTGTCCGTAAACATGCACCGGGGCATGGCGAAGAGAAGATCGTCGTGAAGGGCGCGCGTACGCACAACCTCAAGAACATCACTGTGGAGATGCCGCGCAACACGATGATCGCCATCACCGGCCTCTCCGGTTCAGGCAAATCGTCTCTCGCATTTGATACTATTTTTGCCGAAGGCCAGCGCCGATACGTGGAGTCATTGTCGGCATACGCCCGCCAGTTCCTCCACAAAATGCAGAAACCTGACGTCGATGAGATCTCTGGACTCTCACCGGCTATTTCCATTGACCAGAAGTCTCGCTCCAATAACCCACGTTCAACAGTGGCGACTATCACCGAGATTTACGACTATCTGCGCATCCTTTTTGCACGTGTGGGCAAGCCGCATTGTCTGACCTGCAACCGCATCATTCACCGTATTTCGCAGGAAGAAATTTTGAATACTATATTGGAGACGGTCACGACTCGCGCTACTCAGGCCAAGAAACTCTATGGCGTGAATATCAGCGATGCCAAGATTCGCGTGTATGCACCAGTGGTGGTTGGCCGCAAAGGGGAATACTATCAGATGCTCTATGACCTTCTCGGCAAGGGCTACGATCGTGTGCGCATTGATGGCAAAGTTCAACGTCTCCGTGATCAGATCATATTGGAGAAAAATAAAAAGCATGACATCGACGTCATGGTGGATGAGATATTCATCAGCGAATTCAAGGATGCCAAGCAGTCCGGGAATGCTCGTGAACGTCTTTCGGAGGCTATAGAACGTGCCGTGCACGAGGCGGAGGGTCTGATCCGCATCGAATATCCGTGGAAAGAAGAAGGAAAGAAAGAAAAAAGCAAAGAAACAAATAATGCTGAAGAAAATGGTCCCGACGAAACGTTGATGTCCGTCAAATTCATGTGTCCCTACGATGGCTTCTCATATCCAGAAATTGAACCACGCCTATTCTCATTCAACTCGCCATATGGAGCTTGTGCCGCGTGTAATGGACTCGGTACTGAAGGCATGTTCGCGGAGACCATTTGTAAAGTTTGTAATGGCGTGCGCCTCCGCGAAGAAGCTCTGCACGTGAAGATTGGTGACAAAAATATTGTCGATACAACTTCGATGTCCATCGAAAAGGCCATCGTGTATTTTGAGAATATAAAACTGACTGAAGCTGAAAAAGAAATCTCCAAAGTCGTCCTCAAAGAGATCGAAGCGCGCCTTTCATTTATGGTCAATGTCGGTATCGAATACCTGACGCTCGATCGTCGTGCCAACACACTCTCGGGTGGAGAGGCCCAGCGTATCCGTTTGGCCTCGCAACTCGGTTCAGGTCTTGTTGGCGCACTCTATGTATTGGATGAACCGACCATCGGTCTCCATCAACGTGACAACGATCGCCTCATTGGGAC
>CAYZZN010000078.1:0-252 GCA_964483165.1 uncultured Candidatus Saccharibacteria bacterium | reverse complement strand
TTGTTGAGCACGATGAAGACACCATGTTCGCTTCAGACTATATAGTAGACATCGGCCCGGGTGCCGGTGTGCATGGCGGCAAGGTTGTTGTTTCAGGATATCTTGACGATTTACTTTCAGCCAAGAGGAATACCTCAGGTTCACTGACGCTGGCATATCTGCGCGGTGAAGAGAGTATCCCCACGCCCAAAACGCGTCGTGAACCGAAGGGCAAGATCCTGGTCCGCGGGGGCACGGTATTCAACATCACCG
>CAYZZN010000077.1:420-3410 GCA_964483165.1 uncultured Candidatus Saccharibacteria bacterium | reverse complement strand
ATGCGGAATATATAATCTGTCAAGATAAGATTTTCAGCAGCAATTACTCTCCACAAATCATACACACGACCGCACCATCAATTTCATAACCAATTTCCGCTGCCTTCATTGCTCCCGCAACAGAAAGCGCGCTATTTGTTGAAATATCCAGGCCAGTATGAGTTGTTACCAACCCTTGCGCCGCGGTAATGTCATCATTTGTCGCAACCCATCCTTTCCCGCCAGTTTTTTCGATCAGAGGAACAAGAGCTGTTTTTCGTTGCGCGGTTATATCAACGATGGCATCAGCAACTGAAGGTTCATCAGGTCCGTCATAATTTTCAAATCCATCAGCCATAGGATGACACGAAGAAGTTTGCACGATGTGTACTTGAATGGAAAGTTTATTTTTCAGAAAATATGTAGCGAGCGCCTGAGCTGTGGTGCCCGAAGACGTGCCAATGAAGACCGCACCAATTTTTTCGATATCATTCGCCGCGGCCAATTCCTCGGCAAGCGATTCATACCCAACAAGCGCTTGATCATCAGTTGATTGGCGCAGGCTGCGCGCGCCTTCTTGTGCAGCCATGGTTAAGGCTTGAAGCGGGCGCTCTTTCACCAGTACACGGATTGTTCCGCTACTTTTCTCAGCAACGCTGCGAATGGTTCGTAATTTGTTTGCTGAGACATGATTGCCGACGAATATATCCAAGGTGAGCGCGCCACTCCCTGATGTATCGTTGTCTTCATTCAACTGCTGCACATGCACCGCGGCCGCCCGAGCCGCGTTTCCTGACGAAGAGATGGCGAAAGACAGATCCCCATTCTTGGAATAATGGTCGATCATGGCCGGAATGGAACGGCCCTTGTGCGAGCCATACGGATGCAGATCCTCGCGCTTGAAATAAAGTCCCGGAAGACCGATCACGCCTGCAAGATCGGGGTAGTTTTCGAGCGGTGTCTGTAGCTTCATAATGTTGTCATCCTACCTTTTTTCCGTTACTATGTGAATATCAGCCTCCACTCTGTGTGCGTTGGCTGTCTTGTATCTCTATAATGTTTCATCAAAACCTCAAAACTATGAATATGCTCTGTATATGTCCCGAATGTAAAAATACCATTGATCTGTCGCGATATCCGAACCTTGCTGTTGGTATGGTCATCGAATGTAACCACTGCGGCATGACCCTCTTGGTCAAAGAGATTGCGTCTGACGGCGCGGTCAAAACTCAGATTGTTGACGAAGGGAAGTAGTTATTTCAGTGCCGCAACAGTTTCCTCGATCATTCCTCTGAATCCGTGTGACCCGAGGAAGACAACAACGTCCCCACTCTTTGTTTCTGATTTCAAAAAGTTGACCAGATTCTTGTCATCTTCTATGTAGTGCACAGCGGCATGAGTCTTGCCAATGATTGCTGTCAATTCACCACCTTCAAGTGGCAGATCTGACGCGCTCGCTGCCGAATCCACTTTCAATTGTGTAAGTCGGGGAATAACAACTATATTCGCATCTTTGAACGCATCCGTGTACGCATCAGCCGAAGCTCGTTGTCGTCCGCCGATATTCGGCTCGTATACGGCGATGATTTTTCCTGAGTATACTTCACGGATTGCTTCGAGTACTGAGGCGGCTTTGTCAGCCGTTGGTGCATGACAGTCGAGCACAGAAATATCTCCGTCCAGTCTTTTTTCGAAGCGGCGTTTGATACCCTTGAATTCGGCGATGGCTTCGATGGCAACTTCCGGCCTGATCCCGATCTCACAGGCCATGGTGAAGGCCCCGGTAATATTTTCAGCATTGAATCTGCCGAGCATAGGTGAATGGATGTTCCATGATGTGCCATCCTTTTGAATAACAAAGTGCAATCCATCCTTCGTGGCAGTTACTGAATCATATCGATACGTTGCTGTAGGAGACTGACCGTAGCTCACCGTGTCCATACCTTCAATGACCTTATGCACACCTTCATCATCGGTGCAGATGACAATGCGTCCGGTCGATGAGATATTTTTCACCAGTTTCTTGAATTCATCGAAATATGCCTGTTCAGTCGGATACAGATCTGCGTGGTCCCACGAAACGGAAGTTAACAATAGGTGAGTCGGCGCGTAGCAGGCAAACTTTGGCCGTTTGTCTGATATAGAAATCTGGTACTCATCTCCTTCAACAATGCTCCAGTCGGTATCAGTGAGTGCGCCGGTATCGTGGGAGAGTGAAAGACCGCCCGTAAAATAGCTTGGATCCATTCCTGCCTTAATCATAATGAATGACAGCAGGGAAGACGTGGTTGTTTTGCCCCAGGTGCCCGCGACCACGAGGGAATTTTTTCTGATGAAATATGTTTGTAGGATTTCGTCGTATGGGTAGACGTGATTTTTGTTTTCCTGGGCATAGATGTATTCCGGATTGTTCGGGCTGGTGCCGACACCACCCGTCATGATCAGATCGGGTTTACCAGCGGCCGCGATCTGCTCGGGATGCCAGCCGGCGTAGTATGAGATACCAGCGTCGTTTAGATACGTAGAAACAGGAGGATAAAATCCCTTGTCACTGCCGGTAACTTTCACGCCACGCTTGTGGAAGGCGATGGCGAGTGCGCTGGTGGCTACACCGCAAATACCGGTGACGTGGACCCGCTTGGGTAGGGGAATTGGCATGAGAACAGTGTACAGGGAAACGATGAAAGTGAAAAGTTACCGTATGAGAGTGTGTTTGTTGGGATAAAAAAAGCGTGTCGTTGTTTACAACGACACGCTGTGATCAGAAGATAGCTTAGTCACGTAACTGTTGGACAGGCCACTTGCTTTCAGGTGGCTTGGGTTGCAGTGTTGCTCGACCCTTAGCAGGAGGGCAGGGCTCGATCCCGATCCGGAAGAAGGCGCTGCCTTCAGTTACCGGAACCTTCATCTCAGCGATACTGTTGGTTTCGTTGAGGATGATGGGACACGTGAGCGTCGTCCAGTTGTTCGACTGGGGGTCGCTACACGTTTGGACTACGTATTTTTTAATT
>CAYZZN010000077.1:0-410 GCA_964483165.1 uncultured Candidatus Saccharibacteria bacterium | reverse complement strand
GTCCATGGGATGATCTGGCGCCAGGACAGCTTCACCTTCGCGATGCCGTTTTCGTGGCAGGGCGCGATGTTGATCTTGGTCGGAACCAAGTCCGGATTGAAGTCTGCACTGGTAGCTCCGATGAGCTGGACGTTTCCCAAGACGTCGGCTGGGCTCACGATGACTACATCGGCCGCTGACCAGCTTCCGCTGTTGAGGGAGCGGGGCGCGAAGTAGGAATAATGGCTTTGATACCCGCCATCGGGGTGAGTCTGGAGCGGAATCACTGATCCTGAGTACCACGATCCGGTGATGTCGATGTCGCCATCTACGGATTCTGTGATGAACCGGCTGTTGCCGTAGCTCAGTCCGAGTCCATGCCCTACCAGCTCATGTTCGATGGCTGTCGGCAGGCTCATGTAGGTCGTGCC
>CAYZZN010000076.1:0-3415 GCA_964483165.1 uncultured Candidatus Saccharibacteria bacterium | reverse complement strand
TTGATGAGCGGCTTGATGCGTTCCAGTGGTAGAGTGATCAATTTTGACGTCCCCGGACTGGTCACCAGCGGCCAGAGTATGTCAGTTCCACCGACTTTCTTGTCATGAAGAACTGTTTCCCACTCGACGAGATATGACGTATCAATAACGACACCCATGGTGGTGAGCAATTCGAGAAGACTGTCACGAACAGCCCGCGAAGCAAGATCCAATTGTTCCGCGATATACAATTCACGGAGCATGCCGACCAACACCGAGCGACCATGACTCATGCTGTGCTTGAGCTCGACTGCGTGTCCGATAGTATGTCCAAAATTGAGCATCTGCCTCTGTGACGCATCCTTGAAATCCTGCGCGATATAGAACATTTTGACATCGATAGCCTTCTTGATGATGGTGGTGAGTTCCGGACTTCGAGACAAAGTCTCGGCCTTCTCCGCACGGAGCATCTCTAACAGAGAGGGGTCCCGGAGAAATCCGGCTTTGATGATCTCTCCCAACCCGTCGACGATATGCTCAACCTTGAGCGAGGCCACAAATCGCGGTTCGATGACCGTCGCCAGCGGATAATAGAAGGCGCCCACCTGATTTTTTGCCCCTTCAAAATTGACGCCTGTCTTGCCGCCATGAGCACTGTCAACTTGAGCGACCAACGTCGTAGGGACTTGTACATACCTGATGCCCCGCAAATAAATAGAGGCAGCAAAACCAGCCGCATCTCCGATAGTACCGCCTCCTAACACCACGACAATGCTCTGACGATCAACCCCCGCGCGGGAGAATTCTTTCAACAAACCCCCGACTCTATCCCATTCCTTTGCCTCTTCCCCATCAGGCAAGAGAAATATATTATTCTCGGCAACACCAATCTCCTGAATAGCCCACACAAGCGTTTTTACCAGAGTCTTGGAGGTAACGACAAAAACTGAAGAGGCTTTCTCCTCCTTGAGAAGTTGTCCGAGAGCTGTCAGTGAGAAAAGTAGTTTCGGCATAATCATGAATGAGAATACTATTGTAACCTTTTTGCCAATTCTTCGCCGAGCTTCTTGATGGATGCATCATCGAGGACGGTGACTTCCAGGATATCATCGCCGTATTTCTTGAGGGACTTGCGAGCCGCCTTCAAGACTTTTTCATCGACCATGTCAGTCTTCGTCAAAATAATGACTTCTTTTTTATCAGGCAACCCTTCACCGTATTTTTCCAATTCCTTGCGAACGGTCAGATAGGTTCCTTTGATGTCTTCGTTCTCCAATGAAACCAGATGCAACAATACTTTTGTGCGCTTCACATGGCGCAAGAATTTGTGTCCGAGGCCGCGCCCTTCCGAAGCTCCTTCGATGAGGCCGGGGATGTCGGCCAGAATATATCCACCCCGCAGAACGCCCAAGTTCGGATCGAGTGTCGTGAATGCGTAACTACCAACTTTGGCATGAGCGGACGTCAGCGCATTCAAAAGACTGGACTTGCCCGCGTTCGGTAGACCGATGAGACCCGCGTCGGCGATCAAATTCAAGTCAACTTTGAAATCAGCCTCCTCGCCAAGCATGCCACCAGTTGACTGCTCAGGTTTGACGTTCGTCGAAGCCTTGAAGTGCTCGTTGCCCAAACCGCCACGGCCGCCATGCAAAATTTTTGAAACCTGACCATCCTCGATAAGCTCAACCGTACGCTGACTCGAAAGATTGATAACTATAGAACCGATGGGTAAATCGACATAAATATCTTCGCCAGCCTTGCCTTGCATGCTCCAGTTGGCGCCGTCGGAGCCGTCAGTGGCCTTGAATTGTTTGACCGACTTGTGACGCGCCAAAATATTGATGTCGCGGACTGCGCGAACATAGACATCACCGCCAGGTCCTCCGTTACCACCGGCCGCTCCGGCAAATTCTTTGCCCTTTTCATGACGCCACCGAACTACGCCGGTACCGCCGTCGCCTGCTTTCGCGTGGAATTGTAGTTCGTCTATAAAAGCCATTGTTTAGCCCACATTTCTCCTGCTATAGGAAGCTCGGTAGATGTCGAGTAGTGAGAACAGCAATGCTAACACAATCGGACCCAATACGAAACCTATCGGACCAAAGAAGATGAGGCCGCCCAAAACGGAGAGAAGAATCAGGAATGGATGGATCTTGACGCCGCGGTTGATGAATATAGGTCCCAGAAAGTTGTCGATGAGACCGACCGCGAGTACGCTCCAGATAAGGAGACCGATGGCCGGCCCCGTCTGCCCGGTAAAGACGAGGTACAGAATACCGGGAATGAGAACCAACGAAGTTCCGATGCCGGGAATGAGTGCGGCCACCGCCGCAATGGATCCCCAGAGTGCCGGGCTCGGCACACCGAAAATAGCAAAACCGATACCAGTCAGAATACCTTGAATGATACCGATGGCGAGACTTCCTGCGAAAATAGAATAAATAGTCTGTTCGAGCTTAGCGAAAATACGGTTATCGTCAGCATCCCCCAAAGGCGACAATGCGATAAGTTGGCGCTTGAGCTCCGCGCCGTCACGCAAGAAGTAGAAAAGTCCCAAGAACATCACGAATATGGACAGGGCCGCCTTTGACGCGCCGCCGAATATCGTGTCGAGATTGTTGAATACCCATTCCAGGGCGCGCTGTAGAATTTCTGTTATGTTAAATGAATCGAACGAATAGGCCGGATACAGATCGAGGAAGAGGTGCGAGAACGACTGGGCGCCGCGATTGAGCGCGGTGATGACCTGTGAACGTCCGGACTCGTCGATCAGGAATCCGTACATACTTTGGACTTCGGTGTATATTTTGCCAGCGATAAGGAGGAGCGGCACAAAAATGACGACAGTGATAAGTACGAGAGTGATGAGGGCGCCGAAACTGCTCCTTTCTTTGTTTTTGAAGAAAAACCGAACAATAAACCGATGAACAGGACCGAACACGACAGCAAGTGCCGCCGCGAGCACCAATGGAGTGAGGAACGGGAGGAATATGACGACAGCAAGAGCGATAACTGCAAGAAGAAGTCCGAAGAAGAAATGAGACGAGGTCGTATGCATGGGAATACTATACCACAGGCATATTGAGGTGTGAACTGCGGTGAAGAATTATTTTGTGCGATGAGATTCCACCAAAGCAATAACATCCGCCGGGTATACAAACCCCAGTTTTCTCAAATCTGAAATAGGCATCCAGACGAGAGTATACGTATTCGTAGGAGTCATTCGCGCCTTGTCCTCAGCGCCAATCTCCAACTCACCTGCGTATTTCGTAATGATATAACAATAGCAGTCCTGTTTTGGTATGGGATTCCTGTTCGGGATTTCGATGTCTGTATCTTGTACCATGCCAATATATTCATATGTTTCGACCTGCACTGACAACTCTTCCATGACTTCGCGGATGAGTCCCTGCTCCGGTGTCTCACCTTCTTCGAC
>CAYZZN010000075.1:0-3624 GCA_964483165.1 uncultured Candidatus Saccharibacteria bacterium | reverse complement strand
TGTAAGCTTGTCGCAGACCATGAATTGCAGCGGACAATTCCATCCGGTTGTTCGTCGTTGGATTTTCCGCACCCCCAAGCTCGGTGATCTTGTCGCCACTCACGACGATAGTCCCCCACCCGCCAGGACCGGGATTACCGCGCGAAGATCCGTCGGTAAAAATAACTGTTTGCATGGAAATATACTAACATATCAGTACCTCCACCACCCTCAACCTCAACTCCTTCCTCCCCCGAAACATGGATTTCTCGATCGAAGCGACCAGATCAAGCTCCTGATTCTTATTCGCTGATAATTTCTGAGCCCATTCATCTGAACCGGCAAAGAACGCAATCGCTGAAACGGGTGAACCGTTATTTTTCTTGAAAACTATCTCAACATGATCCTTTCCTTTGCCGAAAATACGCACATCGGCAGGTACAACTTTTTTGAACATAAACAGCGGCTTCGGATTACCCATGCCGAAAGGCGACAAGCGATCTAGATCTTCCTGCAATTTCCATGTCACCTCATCCAATTTCAATTCCGCATCAACAAAATCTGATTCTTTCATGATTTTTCCGTTTTCCGTGATAATTTTTCCTTGCGCTTCATTCAAATGCTTTTCCAAAAAATGGATCTGCTCATTCCCCACCGCAAATCCTCCCGAATGCTTGTGCCCGCCAAATTGCATGAATGTGCCGGCTGGAATGGCATGCATGATTTCAAACACATTACTCCTCCCTTCGGAACGACACGACCCCTTAATGATATTGTCACCATCCCGGCCCCAAAGAAAAACTGGACGATCGAATTCTTCAGCACACGAATTTGCGGCCAAACCCAACAAAGAGGGCTTCCACTCGGGATTACCCAATACAATCACCGCCGGAATCGTATCTCCATACCTGTCGCGAATAATTTTCTTGATCTCCTTCACCAATGCCGCCACGATTCCCTTCCGTTCATTATTGATCTCATCCAAATGAGTTGCATACAGATTGGCATCCTCATCGTTGTCGGCAGCAAGTAACTTGAATGCGTCCATAGGCACCCCCATGCGCGATGCCGCATTGATGCGTGGTGTGATCATGAAGGCGATGTCGTCTTCAGTCAGATGCGCCTGCGCCATTTTCAATTTGGCGAGAAGGCGGATGAGCCCTTTGCGCGGACTTTTGCGTAAAACCGAGAGACCATAGCGCGCAAAAATACGATTTTCACCGATGAGCGGAACCATATCGGAAAGAGTAGCGATGCCCACCATGTCGAGCAACCACTTTTCGTGTTCATCCTTCAATCCGCCCAATTTATATGCGAGTAATTTTGCCTTTTTGATTACCGCCTGAATCAACTTGAATCCAACACCGGATCCACAGATATTTTTATCAGGATACGCGCAGTCTATTTGTTTGTGATCAATTATCGCAAACGCATTCGGAAGAATTGGTGGCGCTTCGTGGTGATCAGTGATGATAACGTCCACGCCCAATTCATTGGCACGCGTCACCGGCACAACATCAGATATGCCGCAATCGAGCGTAATCATCAGTTTTACTCCTTCAGCCGCTAACTGCTCGACCGCGTCCACATTCACGCCAAAGCCTTCATTGTGCCGATGTGGAATATAGATGGAAAAATTCTTGTAACCGATCCTGTTGAAGAAATCATTGAACATCACGGCCGCAGGTATGCCGTCAGCATCGTAATCGGAATAAATTGCTATTCGTTCATTGTTTTGAATCGCGGTAATGATCCTGTCGGCCGCTTTCTCGGCATCTTTGAGCAGGAATGGGTCATGAACCTGTGTATTGTAGTCAGGAATGAGGAAAGCGCCGGCCGTTTGCGCATCCGAAATACCCCGATGAAACAGGAGATGCGCGACAATATCAGATGCTCCGCCAATGCGGTTTCGTTCATCGAGCGTGAGGGGGCGACGGATGGTATAAGACATGGTATGGAGTATATCAATATAGGCAGTATCACGCGCCATTGACGAGAGTGATCAAAAGGGATATAAAGCCAACAGAAAAGGACCCGAATGAACAGAGAAAAAATGATTGAAAACTACGCTGTCATCTGCAGTAACCAGGCGCACACCGACAGACTCGACGGAGAACTCAAATGCGCAGAGCAGGAGCTTGCCGATAAAAAAGAAGCGTGCGAGGCGAATCGTCGGGCATGGGTACGAGTATGCAACGAAGCATGGCTGGAAAATGCCAGCCGTGTCATGCGCATGATTCTCGCGAGTAGTCCCGTCCAAACCGATGTCAGTGCCATGATCGGGAGGAATAGACACGTCATGATCAGATTGGATACGTACGGAAATCAGCGTTTGATCATCCCGCTCGCGCAATTATCGAAACCTGAAGTTGCGCGGACCGAACACTTCGGAGAAATGCCGATCGACGGTCCGAGCATCCCGACAGTCACCCAGCACATCGTACTCACCATTCCCTATCACTGCAAAACGAAAGAGTTCGAGTGGAAACGTGCCGAGGTAAAGTTCTACGACCGGAGCGACGAGAGTTCAACGGCAACCGTCAGTTGGGAACAAGCGCATTCGGCGTATTTCGAAGATGTAGGACTCCAGCTGACGCTCCTGTATCTCCAGACGCCGGAAACCGCGCTCGCGTTCCTGCGGACAGTGCTGTCAAACAAACGGCAACAAATTGATACTGAACTGGTAAACTGACCGTACTTCACACCCCGCTATAGCGGGGTCTTTTTATGCTAAAATATTTTCATGAACTCCTGTATTTTCTGCAAAATCGTTAACAAAGAAATTCCGGCGGATGTCATCTATGAAGACGCTGACTTCCTGGCTTTTCTCGATATTCGTCCCCTCTCACCGGGCCACACCCTCGTCATTCCCAAAAAGCACTATCGTTGGGTATGGGATGTTGCCAATATCGGCGCCTATTTTGAAGTAGTTGGGAGGATCGCACGCGCACAGCAAAAAGCATTTGGCCAAGAGCAGGTATTGAGCAAGATTGTCGGCGAAGAAGTACCTCATGCACACGTCTGGGTGTTTCCGAGTGACGCGGCGAAAGGTGACAAGAATGATTTTGAGGGGAATAAGAAAAAGATTACTGACGCATTATAACAATCATGAATATTTTATTTGTATGTCGTGGAAATGTAGGTCGCAGTGTCATGGCTGAAGCAATCCTTAGAAAATTAAAGCCGGATTTACATGTCACTTCCGCGGGGACAATAGTGAGAGATAAAGATGGTAATGACAAAAATGGTCAATTGTTGAAAGATTGTCCGGGTGCCAGCAAAGTAATCGACGTATTGAGGGAAATTGGCGCAGACGTATCACATAAAGCACGGGTTCAGCTCCAACCAGAGATGCTGAAAGATAAAGAACGTATCATCGTCATGGCAGAAAAAGAAAACATCCCCGGATATCTCTCATCATATCCAAATTATGTATTTTGGAACGTACTTGATCCAAAAGGCACAGACATAGACACTCACCGTACCACAAGAAATAAAATCCAGAAATTAATTGAGGACAACATAAGTTTGTTCCAATAAAAAAGGCCGCCCCGAGCTTGCACTCAAAAGGCGGCGTTCGTTATGACCCAGGATAGGAAGCTCGATCTTCACCAGTATCGACATGGGAGATGTCGTCGAAGTTTT
>CAYZZN010000074.1:820-3627 GCA_964483165.1 uncultured Candidatus Saccharibacteria bacterium | reverse complement strand
GAATGGGGATACGCTCCAGGCATCGTCCGTGACGTCATCCGCATGGTGATCCAGAAGAATGGTCCTATGACCAAGGATGAGATCGTTACCAAAGTCATGAAGGAACGCTACGTCAAAGAGAACACCATCGCCGTCAATCTCCAGAATCCAAAATATTTCAAGAAGGATAAGGAAGGTAAGTATTCGGTAGCAGCTTAGGCACACAACAACAAAGACGTTGGATTCGGATACACGCATATTTTCAAAAAGACGGCACCTTGCGGTGTCGTCTTTTTGAAAATTGCTATGCTCGCCCGAATGGGCTCCGCAATGTATCCTCACCAATCGTCTTTTTTGTTGTGTGCCTCTCTGATATAATGTCCCCATGCCCATTGAGCAACTCTTTCCTCAGCTTGTCGGTGAATTCCAGTCGACAGTCCTTCCCCAAGCGATACAGTTCGTCATCACTATTTCACCGATACTCCTCAGCATTCTCCTGGCCATGATCGTGTGGCCACTATGGATACGGTATGTTCGCGCAAAGAATTTTTTGGCGAGGAAATACACCACGCTCGAAATCCGCCTACCCAAGGATACCTTCAAGTCACCACTCGCCATGGAAGTATTCCTGCAAGCACTGCACAACACTTCCGATGGCAGTACATTTGCTCAGTATTGGAAGGGAGAGACGCGCCCTTGGTTCTCATTGGAACTTGTCTCTATCGAAGGTCGAGTAAAGTTTTATATTTGGACCGAGGATCGGCGCAAAGGCGGCGTGACCTCGGCGCTCTATTCACAATTTCCCGGCATAGAGGTTCATGAGACCGGTGATTATTCCCAGTCTGTACATTTTGATCCACAGTCGATGAAGATGTGGGCTACCGAGCTCAAGTTCACCAAGAAGGACCCGTACCCGATCAAGACATACGTAGACTACGGTCTCGACAAGGATCCTGACGAAGAATTCAAAGTTGATCCGTTACTTCCACTCCTTGAATTTTTGGGAAGTGTTGGACCCAATCAGCAGGTCTGGATCCAGATCCCAATTCGTGCTCACAAAGATGACCAGCCGAAAATAGGTTCATGGTTCAAGAAGACTGATACCTGGAAGGATCAGGCCAAAGCATTGGTCAATGAGATAATGGGTCGCGACCCCAAAACCAGAATTGTGGGTAAACCAGATGCTGAAGGCAATGTGTCGCCCGGCAAGAAACCGACGATGTCGAAGGGTGAAGAAGATGTGATCAAAGCTATCGAACGTAGTGTCACCAAAATGGCATTTGACGTTGGCATCCGCGCACTCTACATCAGCAAGACGGAATCATTCAATGCCATATTCGCCATCGGCGGCATATTGGGCGGCTTCAAGCATTTTAATACCGAGCACTTGAATGGTTTCAGGCCCGACGGTGATGCGTGGCATGGTAATCTGGGCGATCCATGGACCGACTACAAGGATCGTAGGCGCAATATGTTTTCTGCCGGAGCTCTCGCCATGTACAAGCGCCGTTCGTATTTTTACGCGCCGCACGAAGGTACACCGATGGTGCTCAACACCGAGGAGTTGGCGACAATTTATCATTTCCCTGGATCTGTGGCCGCGACGCCGACATTGGATCGTATTCCATCCAAGAAGTCGGAAGCGCCGCCAAATCTGCCTATATAATTCTGTGGTATGCATCCCTATTATCCCTATCGTATCAAAAAGAAGTTTTTTCGCCGGTATCGTCTCTGGGGTATAGTACTCTGCGCGCTCGTTCTTGCGGCCGCCACGGTGTTGACTGTGTACTCGGTAGCTCCTACGAATTACCCACGGGGGAAAATAGTCCGTATCGAGAAAGATATGACTGTTTCGACCACCGCTTCCATGCTCAAAGAAAAAGGATTCGTCCGATCCGCGTATCTCTACAAACTGTATGTCGTTTTGCTTCATCCAGGAAAAGGAGTGCAGGCGGGAAGCTACTTGTTTGATCAACCAGAATCGTCTCTTCGTCTGGCGTACCGGACCGCATACGGTGTGAGCGAATTGCAGAAGGTAAAAGTGACCATCTTTGAGGGGTCAAACTCGAAGGAGATTGCCGCTATCATAAAAAGATCCATTCCGGCTTTTGATGCTGCATCCTTTATTGTTGAGGCGCATCGATGGGAAGGATATTTGTTCCCTGAGACCTATTTCTTCAACCCCAATGTAACGCCTGCTGAGGTGATCGCTGAAATGAGGTCACAGTTTAGCAAAGCGATTGTCGCCGTGACAGAGGAGATGGCAAGTTCCTCGCGCTCATTGAGTGAAACTATTATCATGGCTTCAATCGTGGAGGAGGAAGCCAACAATACCGTCGATAGGGAAGTCATATCGGGCATTCTCTGGAAACGTATCAAAGAAAGCATGCCGCTCCAGGTTGATGCACCGTTCTATTATTTGTTCGGCAAAGGTTCGAGTCAGCTCACTCGTGATGATCTGGCGATTGCGTCACCGTACAATACATATATTCACAAAGGTTTGCCGGTCGCGCCGATATCAAATCCTGGACTTGATGCTATCCGCGCCGTACTCAATCCGAAAGTTAGTCCTTACTATTTTTATCTAGCCGACAGACTGGGGATAACGCACTATGCAGAGACGCATGATGGACATGTGACGAATAAGGTGAAGTATTTGTATTAGGGAATAAGGATAGAGGAATAAAAAAACGGGCCGAGTGAATAAATCCACCCGACCCGTTCGTTGATTGACGATGCTACGAGACGTGCGCGACTTTTTCACGCATTACGTACTCGATGGCGACCTTCAGTTCCCTGGCCCGGAACGGCTTGACGAGAAATCCGAA
>CAYZZN010000074.1:0-810 GCA_964483165.1 uncultured Candidatus Saccharibacteria bacterium | reverse complement strand
GCACCCCCAGCAGTTTTGCTTTCGCCTGAAGTGCCCGGGGATCAGCCAAGCCCGTCACGATGATCACTGGCATATCAGGCACTGTCGCTTTGATGGCTTGTGCCAGTTCGAGACCGTTACAGAGGGGCATTTCGTAGTCCGTCACGACCACGTCAATGTCGAACTTCTTGAGTTCGAACGTCCCCGCCGCTTGTGCAGCATCACTGCACTCGTCCAATATCACGTGTCCGAGGTGCTCGAGGATCACGCGCGTCATTTCCCGTACATCGGCCTTATCGTCAACTAACAGGACTCGTAGTTGTTTCATTTTCAAGCTTTCCCGTTGAGCTCCCGTTGTAGGAGCTTTGTTTACGTTGTTTTTTGTTTTCCTTGAACCCACCGAAGTGGCGAGTTTTCTGAATACATGATAGCATGTAAAATATGAAAAGTCAAGGTAGTAAAAAGCGTGTATTTGTCGGCATCTCCGGTGGGGTGGACTCTTCTGTTTCCGCCGCTTTGCTCCTGAAGGCTGGATACGATGTCACCGGTGTGTTCATCAAGGTATGGCAACCTGAGTGGCTGGAATGTACCTGGCGCGAAGAACGTCGTGACGCTATGCGCGTGGCCGCACATTTGGGTATTAAATTCATCACTCTCGATCTTGAAAAGGAATACAAGAAGGAGGTTGCTGACTATATGATTGCTGAATACAAAGCGGGACGAACACCGAACCCGGATGTTATGTGTAATAAGACGATCAAGTTCGGCGCATTTTACGAGTGGGCGTTGAAACAAGGGGCGGACTATGTCGCAACGGGACATTACGCGCAG
>CAYZZN010000073.1:0-3795 GCA_964483165.1 uncultured Candidatus Saccharibacteria bacterium | reverse complement strand
TCGTCGGACAAACTGCAGGTGGAGGACCGCCGGCGGGCGCCGCAGTCCATTGTGCCAGAGCCGAGAGTGCCGTAGCTCCGACCAGGAATCCGATGCCGAGGAGTGTTGCTGAGAAGATTTTTGATTTCATAGTAATGTGGGATTGTTAATTATGTTCCTATTAAATGTTGCTAAGTGCCGATTGTCGTGCCTGTATTTGACTTGGGGTGAGCTTGGCGGGAGGATTGGGGGCGGTGAGTATTTTGTAGCGAATCTGTGTTTCAGTTTGAGTTAGATTGGCGGGAGGATTGGGCTGTTCCAGTAGTGCCCTGCGAGCTGCCAATGGATCAGGTGGAGGTGTTGCCGAATCTCTCGACCCAGACAGATACGCCACGATCACCACCCCGAACACCAGTACTGCCACGATCAGTGCGGTCAATGCTCTGCGGTGCCGCGGATGAGAGAAATCATTTGAAAGAAATTGGAGAGACGTTGGTGCCATACACCATACATTCTATAAGTAAAGCGAGACTCACACAACCATGTTGCGCTGTGTATAAGAATGTGCTATAAATAACCCCTGTAATCCCAACACATTGGCTATCCGCGTCAAAATCAACCACCAGATCAAAGCGCCTGAATTGCGCGTCATAACCGCCGACGGAGAGAATCTCGGCGTTATCACACTATCAGTCGCATTAGCAGAGGCGCAGAAGCGCACGTTGGACCTGATTGAGATATCCCCTACCGCGACTCCACCGGTCGCGAAGATCATGGATTACGGCAAGTATCTGTACGATGAAAAGAAGAAGGAGAAGGCCGCCAAGGCAAAGACACTAACCAGCGAACTCAAGATAGTTCAAGTCAAAGTCGGCACCGGCGAGCATGATCTCGAGCTCAAAGCCAAGAGGATCTCCGAATGGCTCGGCGAAGGTAACCGCGTCAAAGTCGACCTCTTCCTCGTTGGACGTTCCAAATATATGGATTTGAACTTCCTCAAGGAACGTCTCGAGCGCGTCATGAAGCTCATCACCGTCGAATACAAAGTCGCCCAGGATGTCGTGAAAGGACCAAAGGGACTCAGTATTGTTATCGAAAAGAAGTAAGAATTTTACTACCATGTCAATGAAAACAACCAAATCATACGCAAAACGCTTCAAAGTCACCAAGAATGGCAAGATTTTGTCGCGCAAGCCGGGGCAAAACCATTTCAATGCCAAGGAACGCAGCCGCACCAGCATGAACAAAAAGCGTATGGTCACGGTTCATATGGACAACAAGGCAAAGAGCCGTTTCCTAGTCAACCTTTAATTATTTAATTTCACATTTACTCCCATGACACGCGTTAAGAAAGCAGTTCACGCCCTCAAATACCGCCGCACCGTCCTCAAAGCCGCCAAAGGTATGCGTTTTGGCCGTTCCAAGAAGGAACGTATGGCCATCGATGCCCTCCAGCACGCTGGAGCATACTCATTTGCTCATCGCCGCGACAAGAAGGGTGACATGCGCCGCCTCTTCAACGTCAAGATCAACGCCGGCCTCCGTCCACTCGGTTGGTCATACAGCAAGTTTATCGGAGCCGCCAAGAAGAAAGGCATCGAGCTCGACCGCAAGGCACTCGCTCATCTCGCCGAATTCAAGCCTGAGGCGTTCAAGAGAGTTGTAGAGTCAGTCAAGAAATAATCAGTACGCGGTGGCTTGACTCCAAAAATATTTTTGATAAACTTGTGATGTTTACGACAAAAGAGACCCTTGTGAGGTTCCGTCCTCACCGGGGGCTCTTTTACATTAGGGCCATCCGTCAAGCGATAGATTGTTCCTCAGCTCATCAAGATACGTAACTGGCGCACCTGTGCGCATAAGAAATACAGAACACCTTTTACTTGGTGAAATAATATGGGGCGTCTTGCGTTTTTCTTTGAGAAATAAAACTGAACTCGAAAAATCTCCATCGCTCGATATGACAACTATAGTATCAGATCCATTTTCGTAGACATCTCGAACTAGCCTGAGGACAAGATCGGCATCACAATTCCCCTTCACCTGATTATCGACATGGCCTATATCTTTGAACACAAGCTCAAAGCCAGCCCTCCTCATTTTTGCATAAAGTTTTTTGTATCTGGAAACATACCCGATAAAAATATACGCCCTATCAATGGCAAACTTATCTTTGAGCCAAACATATAATTTCGCATAATCAACTTTCCAACCACTTTGTGTAGTTGCTTTGTCCAAGTTGGCGCCATCAATATACGCGTAATTTTGAGGATTTATTTCGTCCATCCAATCACCATATCAATATGAGATAAAGAACTAATGAAGAAACACCGAAGAATTGATGAAGATTGGGATGCCTATTTTCCTAAAGATCGTATGAATCCCTCCAAATTCGTACCCACCAACACCGCATCTGCCCCCTCTTTTATATCCCCCACCGTCTTTATATTACTCGCCTGGCACAGCCACCCTGGAAATAGTTTCCGCGCTTCTTCGAAGGTCTCTGTTTTCATCCCGCCCGTTTTCAAATCGCGGCTATTCCACACGACTTTCATCTCTGGCGGAATCGTTTTCAATTCCGCCAAGTCGTACGGCTCGATCAGGCATTTTTCGGCATGAACGGCCGGCACTCGACCAACGACCAACACAAAATCTGCGCCAGCTTCAACTGCTTTTTCGATCAAATCATCTGTTTTATGTATTCCCTTTGCGAGAATAGGTTTCGACGTCAGTGATTTCGCTTTTCTGATCAGATCAAATGAACCGTTCCAGCGCGGGTCGGTGTGAATAGAGATAATGTCGCCCGCCTTTTCGGCAATTGTAAACAATTCATCCCAGCTTTTTTCCGAGTCAAAACCGAATGGCGAGTGTGTCTTCACTTCGGCGATAAGTTGAACTTGTTTTCCATGGATGAGGATCATGGATATAGCATAGCATTGACATGGCGAAATAGGATGGTAGTCTTCGTTCTAGAACAATCAACCAGGAGAACACATGAAAATATACATCGGCTGCCCCATCATTGGGCTTTCCGAACAGGACTGGGTACAGCTCGCCAACAACCTAGAATGGCTCAAAACCAAACTCCGGGACCGTGGCCATACTATCTTGAATTTCCGCAGCGATATGAAGCGACGGGCCAAGAAAGGCACAATCTTTGCGCATGACCGCGAACAATGCCTCGAATGCGACGCCATGATTGCCATCGGCATCGGGCCATCTACCGGTATGGGCATGGAGGTTATGATGTGCCTCCTCCGCACGCATCAGATCGACAATAAGCCCAACCCCGCCTTCGTCCTCGGGCTCGGCCTCAAAGATAGCAAGGTTACCCCCATGCTTACTGAATGCAATCTCCCCGGATTTACATTCAAGCGATTCAAGGATTGGAAGAAGATCCCCGACATCTTCCAACGAGCATATGCGAAGCACTTGCATGGACCTGCTTCATTGCGCGCGTATGCCCCAAAGACCCGTCCGACAGATCTGCGTCCTGAAAAAATGAAGACGACCTGGCGGACGACGATAAGCTCCTCGCCATCTTCGCTTTCTTAATCTGATACAGCCACGCCCGCAGTAATGCGGGCTTTTTTAATCCGTATACTGATGGTATATATTTATGTTTTGTATAGTCATTCAGCTCAAAAGTATTATGTTGGAATGACCAAAAACCTTCAACAGAGAATAAAAGAACACAATGCAGGCAAATCAACTTTCACTGCTGCATTTAAACCCTGGATTTTAATTTACTCCGAGACAGAGGAATCTTATTCAACCGCAAGAATCAGAGAAAAATACCTCAAATCTGCTGCTGGT
>CAYZZN010000072.1:0-3852 GCA_964483165.1 uncultured Candidatus Saccharibacteria bacterium | reverse complement strand
TAGTATGGTTATAGATTACATCACAACTGAAAGGTGAACTATGAAAAAATGTTTCAGTACAGGAAGAAACAGTTTACCTCGCGAAGTCCTGGAAGCACTGATCAACAGCGCACTTCCCGACCGTGCACTTGAAAAAGCAGAAGCTGCCTTCGAGCGCAAACATCTCAGAGAAAGACCGGTCACTCTCGCCAACATCGGGCGAAATGCGAGACGGGCCACACGAGGTATGCGTTTCGGTCCCGCGTAAAACTCACACCCCGCAGTATGCGGGGCTTTTTTATTCTACAAATGCGACTCACGCAATGCTTTATTTATATGTTTGTTGAGATTCAATCGTTGGGGTTCAGCGGTCGTAATAAGGTCTAAAGTAATCGGACTTGAAATCAAACCCTGATCCAATCCTTTATCTGTTCCTATATATCCAAGCAAATGCATAATTCGAAACACAAGAAGAGATTCGAGTGTTTGTAATTGTTCTGGAGTTAATTCGACCGATTCTTCCAAAAATAAAAAAGCTTCCTGGATTTGTTCAAATAATTCCGGATGCGCCTCTTCCCCATGAAGTAGGCGGCGCAACAAAAGCGCGATGCGCGCGATCAATTCATCTGCGGCCGTCACATGGTGAGGTCCTTTTTGCTGACTTGGCAAAGTGACAACTTTTTTGTCACTTTGCAATCCTGCCGCATTCGTCAACCTCCAAAACTCCTTCCCGCGGACAAATGAAAATTCGCCGAATGAATATTCCTGCGAATGATATCGTAACTTTGATTTCTCAAGTCGAATTCCCTGCGCAGTGGCAAGCACGAGTCCCAGGTCACGAGTAAAAATAGAGAGGAGCTTCCCTGCCTCACCTGACGGTCGGGATTCAATGATGAAACCAGGAGTGGTAGTGATGGCGTACATAGAGCTATCACAAAGAAATCTTGAAAGGAATATCCCCTATCATAACTGCCTCACCCTCTACTCCACCAAACTTCACGTCAGAAATAGTGCAGATGGCGGTCAATTGTCCCTTATTTGTCTCGATGAATTGTTGGCCCGCTTGATCTGTTTCGATGGTGAGCGCCGCGGTGTCATTCACGTTCAACCCTTTCTCTTTGCGCAAATCCTGAATAGTGCGGATCAGCTCACGAACCATGCCTTCTTGTTTGAGTTCAGGTGTGAGCACCGTGTCGAGTTCGACGTCAGTCTGGATGGGTGCACCAAAAGCAATTTCTTTGACATTCACTTCATCTTTGATCAGATCTTGCAAATCAGCTGAGAGATTCGCAGCCGCTTTGACGCGCAATGTTCGGAGTGGCTGACGCACATTGATCTTGGCCGACATACGAGCTTCGAGACCTTTTGACGCAACGTCACGAACCACCTTCATTCCTTCCAAGATAGTTGGATCTGTTTTCTCTGCAACTGGCCACGACTCGAGATGTACGCTGGTGATTTTCGATGTCTGATGTGTGACTTTCTTATATATCTCTTCAGCAAGAAATGGCATGAATGGCGCGAGTAGGGTCGCCAATTCTCTGAGCACAAACTGCGTGGTTTCCAATGCCGCCTTTTTATCTTTTGCATCATCGCCCTTGAATCGGTCGCGCGAACGACGCAAATACCAGGTCGAGAGATCATCGGTAAAGTCCATGAATGGGCGTGCCGCACGATCAATCTCCCCCGCTTCAAGGCCGGTAGTCACCGCGGCAATCGTCTCATTCAACCGTACGATAATCCACTGATCAAGCACATTGTGCGATTGCACTTTCGACTTGTGACTTGTGACTTTGGACTTGTCTTCATACATCTCATAGAACGAGAGTACATTCAATATCCTGTTGACGAGCTTTTTCGTCACTTCATCGACACCTTTCTCGGTAAATCGTAGATCTTGGCCGTGAACCACTGGTGAAGAGAGTAAATAATAGCGCAACGAATCAGCACCGTACTTGTCGACGATGAGCATGGGGTCAGGGAAATTATTCTTGCGCTTTGACATCTTCTGTCCATCCTCAGCAAGAACGAGTCCGTTCACGATCACTTTTTTGTATGGCGCCTTGCCAAAAAGTGCCACGCCCAGGACGAGCATGCTGTAGAACCAGCCGCGAGTTTGGTCGAGTCCCTCGGCGATAAAGTCAGCCGGATAACCTCGGGATTTTTTGAACCAACCAGACTTGGGCTCAAATAAAGAGTCTTCCTCGAATGGATAATGCGATTCTCCATATGGCATCGAACCTGACTCGAACCAGCAATCGAAGACATCAGGTACGCGGGTAAGTTTGTTTCCTTCCGGTGTGACCAACTCGAGATTGTCTATGAATGGACGATGTAGATCGAGTTCGTAGTTGGCATTGTGCGGAAGAACCTGATATGAGAGTTCGCGAACCTCGGCATTTTTGAGGAAAAACATTCCCTGATGTTTTAGCGAAAGAGATTGCGGAACATCGAGCGCATGCGCGGCACTCGTCAACATCCACAGAGGTGTATCGTGACTGACGATGAGTACACGTTTGCCGTGGTGTTTCTTTTCGATGTCTTCCAGACAATCGCCCATGCGCTTCTTGGTAGACAACCTGCTCTCGATACCCGCCGCAGACCGGTCGAAGAATTCCTCGCGAACAGGCATCAGATGGATGAATTCATCGGGATGTTTCCCTTCCAATTCGCCCATGCCCATCTCAAGAAGGCGATTGTCGAAGATGATAGATTCTTTAGGTATACCGACAATCTCGGCGACTATCTCGGCAGTCTCCTTGGCGCGCAAAATGGGTGACGCGTAGATGATATCGATCTTTGATTTGAGGTTCTCCGCGGATACAGCGACTCCCTTCCTCCCTTTTTCCGTCAGATGGAACTGCTTGGCCGGATCGGCGTTGAGTATATTCAGAACATTATTCTCAGACTCCCCGTGACGCATGATGTAATACGTATTTCTTGCCTTACTGAATTTTTTTAGATCTTCGACTGAACCAATGACATGATAAGCATCTGATCCCCCCTTCTTTACTTCCTTCCACACCGGTATCGGAGCACCCCAAAAACGCGTTCGAGAAATAGCCCAGTCTCGTGCGCCTTCCAGCCAATTGCCGAAACGTGCGGAACCAACTTCTGGTGGAACCCAAGTAATTTTTTTGTTTTCTGCGACCAGCTTGTCCTTGATGTCAGTCACTTTCACGAACCATGAAGACGCCGCGTAATTGAGAAGCGGTGTGTCACAGCGCCAGCAATGTGGGTATGAGTGAATCAGCTTTTCTTTTTCGAACAGGAATCCGTTGTGCGCCAACCACTTCACGATCTCGATGTCCCCTTTCTGGTGGGCATTCTTGTCTTCATCAGTATCTTTTGGCTTCACTGCCTGTCCGGCAAAATCAGTCACTTCAGGCTTGAAATGTCCGTCGACAGTGACGTGCTGAACAAACGGAAGATCGTGTTTCTTGAGGAGTTCGTAGTCATCTGAGCCAAATGCAGGAGCGATATGCACGATACCTGTACCATCTTCAGTGGTCACAAAATCAGCGCCGTATATTTTCCAGCCGTTTGATTTATTCTTGAGAGATGAATTTTTCGCGTAATAATCAAAAAGAGGTTTGTATGCGAGACCGACAAGATCAGAGCCTCGGAGTGTTTCGATAACTTCATATTTTTTGTCCTTGAGTACAGAGAGGCGGGATTTTGCGAGGATATACTGATTACCATCTTCTGCAATTTCCACCTTCACATACTCGATGCTCGGATTCACCGCCAGCGCCACGTTCCCTGGCAGTGTCCACGGCGTCGTCGTCCACGCAAGCAGAAATGTATTTTTCTTATCTTTGAGTTCAAATTTTACGTACGTCGAAATATCCGTAATATCCTTGTACCCTTGTG
>CAYZZN010000071.1:0-3864 GCA_964483165.1 uncultured Candidatus Saccharibacteria bacterium | reverse complement strand
CATCAGCCGCACCAGTGGTGACATAGGCGTCAAATGTATCCACGGCCGGATATCCTGAGGCTGTAGCATAGGTATTCATGAGTGCGCGAGTATCCGCGAGAATACCCTTGCCGCACTGCGAGGCATAGACTGCGTTGGACTGACTGTGCCAGAAGATGGCAGCATCAGGCTTGAATGAGGCAACAAAATCACGGAGAGCAGCAGCTTCTGGTTCCGAAAACGCTGACGTGCCAGCACTCACTGCTTTTGAACGCCAGGTGCTCGTCGCTTGCCATAGGCAGTCAAAGTTGCGGTTGAGATCGACGGCACGTGCGTTGAAGCGCCCTGATTCTTGGACCAACGTCGAGGTTGCCGCATCGGCCACAACGAAGCGTCCTTCCTTCCCTATTACTTTGGCGACACCATCAGGATTTGCTGATGGGATCACCACCACGGTGAGATTGGCAGGAATGAACGTAGGATTGAGTGCAAGATAATCCATGAACATGTAGGACAAAAGCACGCTGTTCCATTCATAGCCACCATGAATACCGCCGACGAACATCAGATGTTTCGGACCGGTACCATAGGTGTACGCATCAATGGTTCGTCCTTCAACTGATCTTCCGATGACCGTATGTATTGGTGTAGATGTCGCTACTGGTGGAGGTGTCACTATGACTCGGGTTCGAGAGATGAAAAACACATACAAGCCAACACAGGCAAGGATAATGAGTCCCATGATGAGCACCCGCTTCGTGTAAGATGACTGCATTCTGAGGTGTAGAGACTAATCAGCGTAGTATTCGAGGACAGCTTTCACGCCGGCAAGGTTCTTGGTCCATTCGGTGTCAGTGTGGTTGGTGAGGAGGATGCTGATAGCTGGAGTACCAATCTTGGCAAGCCAGTTGGTCATATCACCGGTGGTCTCATAGAAATCGAAGCTGGCGTGACCAGGATAGCCTGACGCTTTGGCAAATGCAGTAGTGAGCGCATCTGTCTCGACGGAGACACCGCTATGACAATTGGAAGCGAAGACGCCACCTGCGGCGCTGTACCAAACGACGACTGCGGCAGGATCGTTCATCTCAATGTAACTCTTGATAGCGGCGCTTTCAGGTTCTGAGAATGCCGCGGTACCGCCCGATACAGGAGTTTTGTTCCATGTACCCTTGGTCTGCCAATCACAGTCAAAGTTGCGGTTGAGGTCCACGTTGTTGGCATTGAATCGTCCATCGATAACAGTGGCCATGTCGGCAGAAACATTGGCCGCCGTGAAGTTACCTGTGGTAGTGCCGACGACTTGATTCAAGCCATCAGGATTGAGGGCAGGAATAACTGTTACCTTCACGTTTGCAGGAATCGAGGTCGGATTGGTTTTGAGATAGTCCACCAGTTGATATGCAACCAAGGCAGTGTTCCATTCATAGCCACCATGAATACCACCAACAAAGAGGACTTCGGTGGAGGTGCCGGTGCCGAAATGATATGCAGTGATAGCGCGTCCTTCGACTGAGGCGCCGATAACAGTCTTGGTCTTGTCCACGATTGGCGTGGTCGTGGCGGATGGCGGAGTAGTAATCGGGGTCTCATCAACAACCTGTACAGGCTGAGATGGATTGCGCGCGATGAAGTAAATAATAATGGCTACGAGCAGCACAATAATGATGGGTATGGTTGCTTTTTTCATATAGTGATTCTAGCACAACAAATGCCATTGTGCAGGGCTCGACAAATGCACAGCAAAGCGTAGGATGAATACAGAAAGATCGCACATTCCTGTGTACGAATTTCATACCATTGGCTCATTACAACGAAAGGACATGACATGTCAGCTCAACCTATTCCGGTCATGCCGGAGATAATCCAGGGCGGTATGGGGGTGTATATCTCCACGCCTTTCCTGGCAAACGCAGTCTCACTGAACGGCGCTCTCGGCACGGTGTCGGGAGTAGCTCCTGAGCGCGTCCTAGCCCGCCTCCTCGGAAAAGGAGACCCCGGCGGCCACTACCGTCGCGCGCTCGCGCACTTCCCCTTCCCGGACGTCGCGCAACAGGTCATCGACACCTACTTCGTCGAAGTAGGCGATACGCACGAAGGGAAAGCCAAGAACGCTCCCCTCTTCACCATCGACCCGCCACCGGCGCTCATCGCACTCACGATCTGCGCGAACTTCGCGTTTGTGTATTTGGCAAAAGAAGGCCACAACAACCCGGTCTCCATCAACTATCTCGAAAAGATAGCATTGCCGCATCTCTACTCTCTCACCGGCGCACTGCTGGCGGACGTAGATTTTGTAACCATGGGTGCGGGCATGCCACTCCAGATCCCCGAGGTCATCGACGATCTCGTGAGCGGAAGGACGGCGCACTACCGCGTCCCAGTGGCCGGCACCACGATCACCAGCCACACGATGAGCTTCGATCCGACGAATTTCTTCGGGAAAAAGCTTCCTTCTTTGAAGAAACCCGGATTTATCCCGATCATTGCGTCAAATCTGCTCGCGGACATATTCATGAAAAAGCTCCCTCAGGGAAGCGTCTATGGATTCGTCGTCGAAGAACCGACGGCCGGCGGGCACAACGCCCGACCCCGCAAAGGCGGCGTGTATGGACCCAAGGATGAGGTGGACTACGCCGAGATCGCCAAGCTTGGCCTGCCCTTCTGGATCGGCGGCTCGAAAGCTTCGTCGAACGGTCTGCGCTGGGCTCGATCAGTCGGCGCTGTAGGGATCCAAGCGGGATCGATCTTCGCGCTCTCCGACGAGTCGGGCATGAAACCTGACATCCGTCGAGAGATCCGTCGACACGGCTTCACCGGCACGCTCGAGGTCAGGACCGATATGAGAGCATCCCCCACAGGATTCCCTTTCAAGGTGGTCACCCTGCAGGGCTCGCTGTCGGAAGAAGAGGTGCATCTGGCGCGGCAGAAATTCTGCGACCAAGGCGCGCTCAGGACACTGTTCGAAGACCGTGACGGGTCCATCGGATATCGCTGTCCAGGAGAGCCGTTCAGCGCGTACCTGCGCAAAGGCGGCCGGGTGGAAGAAACTGAGGGCGTACGCTGCATGTGCAACGGGCTCCTCGCCACTGCCGGTCTCGGCGATGGTACCGAAGCTCCGCTCGTCACCCTCGGTGACGATGTCGACTTCCTACAGTCTCTCATGAATGATCCCGAAGACTCCTATGGGGTCATCGAGGCGCTCGCGTATCTGCGGGCATGAACTGCCCCATTCACACAGCCGCTGGTTTCGACCGGCGGCTTTTTTGTTGACATGATCACTAGGATATCGTAGGGTTACTTCAGACAACATAACGCAAGGACACAGAACTATGATACAACCGCAGCGGCTCGTATTCGGTACTGGACTCATGGCGCCCACACTTGATGGGAGCAAACGATTCACTGTACGATGCTTCCGTCCCGAAGCGCATCGGTTTAAAAAGGGCGACTTGGTGATCGGTGAATTCAAAGACGGGTTCAACATCCTACTCACCATCACTGCCGACACCATCATTGCACCCTTCAAGGAACTCAAGCGCAGCAAGCGCTGGGCGAACAAGAATGGCGGACACCACTTCAATGCCGAATACTTCCAAAGTCTGAAGAAGTACTATCCCCACATCACCTGGAAAACCATCGGCGCTGTCGTACAATTCGAAGTCTTCAAAGTTGAGAGCGTTCCGGCCGTCGGATTCAATCAGCACGCGAGATAGCCAACACCGACCTGCGAAAGCGGGTCGTTTTATTTGTATGAAGAAGCAACCAGAGCCTTGAATAATCTGCCTAAATAGCGTATTTTGTATGCACCATTGCGGGATGGTGTAATGGTAGCACGTCGCTCTCTGAAAGCGAAAATCTTGGTTCGAGTCCAAGTCCCGCAGC
>CAYZZN010000070.1:0-3912 GCA_964483165.1 uncultured Candidatus Saccharibacteria bacterium | reverse complement strand
ACGCCGAACTCTAGAGTGAAGGATCACTCATACGCACACTCCCCTGCACTATGGCCGCCCGTTCAGTTGCACGGCCATCAAACTCCTTCAGTGTCTTGTTTAGTATTTCCGCATTAAATATACCATGTCCTTGCAACACAGGATTGGGTGGCGCATCCAAACGAGTTTTGGCTCGGGTATACGTCCAATATCCCAATACAATCAGGATACATGAGATCAATACCGCCACTATGAACATGATCAACCAATCAACATAAGGGTCATTGAATATACGGCTCACGAAGGTATCTTGAGGGTGGCGTGACCTTTTATGAACTGAATGATGTGAAAATAATGAGACTTTTTTCATATTAGTTGGATTGATGAATGAGTGCAGCTTCCACTACGAACGATACGCGCCATGCAGGTGCGGCCTTTTCGCCCACAGTCGCGTTGCTATCCAACCTAACCTGACTCACTGACGCTTTGTATGGCAATACTTCGGCGAGCATCAGCGTGCGCAGTACCGCCTGCCATGAACCCACCGCCTCGACATGTACCCTTATATAACCAAGCGTTCCGGGAGCCGCACCTTCGAGCGGATCTGCGGACAAGGATGACAACGTCACGGTACTACCGACGCGTTGGCCCAGCGACTCGATAGATTCGATGAAGGCCAGTGTCGCTCCATCGGACACGAAGAATGACGGCAACCGCGCCCGCGCGGCGGCGGTAGCTTGAAATTTCTGGTCCAATTCTCCCAGCTCTCGTTTGTTGATCTCTTCTGAGGCGGCCAGATCACGTGCTGAGAGTGCGCGATCGAGCGAAACATCGACATGATAACGCATATATCCATACAAGACGTAGACAAAAAGAGTCACTGATAGAGCGATGGTCAATAGGGCGATATGGCTGTGGTGATGCTTCATGGTAGTGGAAGGAATATATTCATCGAAAACGGTATGTTCTTGCTTGTGGCCAACGCTGACAATGGCAGATCGGCATGTGCACCCGCGGCCGTATTTTCCATGCGAGTTTTAAATGAGACCAGCGACTCACGAGTTGGTGCGTTCCCTTGTACCGTGATCGTCGTCGACGTCGCGGTGATTTCGTTGAGGGCAATGGATGTTATTTTGATCGAACCACGAGCTGTGATGACGTCTCCAATGATCGATGACGGCTGGGCGGTCGCCGAACCCTGGTCCGATAAAGCCACGAGCAATGCCGCGTCAGACCGTAACGCATCCTCGATGACTACAATCCCGCGTTCATCCTTGTTTTTTCGTATAGAGGCCGCGATCTTCAACTGCGTCTGTTCTTCTGTATGAACGTGCGTGAACGCGGGAAACAGAGATCCAATACCGATCAATCCCGCAACGGAAAGCAAAAATAGTCCCACGATAACTACGTGAATATGATAGCCCCGCTTGAGGACCTTCTGTTCTTCGGCTGGTAGGAAGCTGTGTCGCATAGTGTTTAGAGGGCGAGCCCTGCCGCTACCGCAAATTCGAGCGAGTCGGCTCGAGTCACCGGCGGTACATATGAATCAATATTGAACGCATTGTGCCACACATCAGGAATGATGCTCGGCGCGATAGTATCGCCAACCCGGGCTCGTATGATAGCTTCACATTCCTGAGCACGGGAACCTACCACGACTATCTCAGTGATGCCCGTCTGGACATCACCACGAGTCACCCAATAGGCATGGACGCGATCGAGCTCCGTCACGAGAGGATTTGGTGCTCCACTCATATCAGCCGTCTGAATATCATCACTCCCCCACCCTATAGTCGAAGTAAAACAAACCACCCCTTCCGAAACGATATAGAGACCGGTTTTCTTCTTCATGACGTGGATGATGAGATGTGTTCCCTGTGAATGCGGCGGTACATATGCAGCAACAATAGCCTTGGGTACGACTTCAAGTGCTACTGGAGAGATACCGGCTTCCCTCAACAGTGAAGTGTAGTGTTGGACATATGTTACCGGCACCACGGACACGCTCGCGCGGAGCAAATCTCCGGTAACTGCTTGGGGCATGAGATCAAACTGGAAGATCGCATCGGGAGCCGAGAGCGGCACATTCTGGTCCAACTTGAACTCAATATTCTGCGCGATAGAACGGAAATCCGCGCTCGGCACGTCAGTCTGGAATAGATATGCTTTTTCCTCAGGTAACGCAACTTTGACGTAGGTGAGATTATTTTCTTTGGCAAATGCACCGAGTATAGACACGAACTCCTTTTCATCCTTGATATCACCGCCGCTCACGAGTCCGGAAGGCAATTCCTTGTACGCGTGTTTAGAAATCACCAGTCCACGAGCCGTCCGCTTATATTCGATACATCTGATGCCGTCATCAGAAATATCTACACCCGCATGAGGCATCACCAGGAATGTCGGCGGCGGAAATAACTTGAAGAACAGTGAACTACGCATAACGTAATTGTAGCGCAAGAAGTAGGAATTAAGAAATAGGAATTATGAATAGTCTCCCTACTTCCTGCCTCTTACTTGTCTTCTTCCACCCACTTCTTTTTGGCCTCAACAAACAATCCTTTGAGCGCCGGCGCGGCAGACGTCAATACGATAATGATCACGATGGGAATAATGTATTTGTCAGGGTTCGGCACGAGAGCTCCCAGGCCGTAACCCAGCCAGATCATACCCCAGGTCCAGATGAAACCTCCGATGACGTTGAATGTCAGGAATGTCCGATAATGCATGCCCCCTATTCCCGCGACGATAGGTGCAAATGTTCGAATGATAGGCATGAATCGGGCCAAGATGATGGTTTTTTTGCCATGCTTCTCATAAAATGCCTGCGCGCGTATGACGTGTTTTTTGTTGAAAATCACCGAGTCTTCTTTCCTGAATAGTGCCGGGCCAATCTTCTTGCCAAAAGCGTAACCGATACTGTCGCCGATGACCGCCGCCAAGAATGTGCCTACAAGAAGTCCTGCCAATGACACGTATCCTTGCGATGCCAAGAATCCCGCAGTGAACAACAGTGAGTCGCCGGGAAAAAAGAATCCGAAAAAGAGTCCGGTCTCTATAAAGATGATAGCAATCACCCCCAAAGTTCCCAGTGTCATGATGAGTGATTTTGGATCAATGAAGCTGTGGAGGAAATCGAGCATATATCGTCAGTTATCTTATGGTCACTTGGCCTTGGTTCCTGGCGGGATCGATGAGTTTGGTTCCAAGAGAGAAAATGCTCCTGAATCCGTCGATACGGCAAATAGCATACCGTTACTCTCGTGGCCTTTGATGGTGCGGGGTTCGAGATTGGTCACGAACATGCACGTCCTACCCACCAAGACGGATGGATCAGGAAAATATGTCGAGATACCCGATACGATCTGTCTTGGCCGGAATTCGGTCACCTTGGATCCGTCCTCACGAGTCACTTCAGCAGTCTCGGCAAAATCGACGGATAGTTTGAGCAATTTGTCCGTATCAGGAATCTTTTCCGCGGAAAGGATCTTGCCAACGGTAATCTCAACTTTTTTGAAATCGTCATATGAAATCATGCGGGTATGGTAGCAGAACTCCGCTCTTTGTCCAAAAAGCTTTGCAGAATAAGTGCGGCGGCTGATGCGTCCGTAAATTCATTTTTGCCCTGGAATCGTTCGGCATTGACGCTGGTCATGAATTCCGGCTCCGAATACAGCTTGAATCCTGCATTTTCGAGCTCTTTCTTGAATGTCTCCGCCGCCGCGAATATGGCATTGGGCTCCTGTTTGTAATTGCGTGACTCCCCCATCACCATCTCGGTGACGTTATTGGTACGAGCAACTTCGATGATCTCCGCCAGCGCCGCGTCGTCATTCTTGACCACCTTGACCGGCAACGCGAACGCGCGCGATTCGTCCGAGATCGCCACACCGATGCGCTTGGAACCATAATCTATGCCGAGGATTCTCATGA
>CAYZZN010000069.1:1614-3958 GCA_964483165.1 uncultured Candidatus Saccharibacteria bacterium | reverse complement strand
CTACTTCACCACATGCTTCATCGCATACTCCCCACTCCCTCCCACTTTCTTTCCCGGATTGAAAATGCCTTTGGGATCCCACATCTTCTTGACCTCCTCAAATAGTTTGTATATCTTCTCGCCGTACTGCATCTTCACGAACGGCGTGCGGATCATGCCATCATTGTGTTCCGCGGTGATAGTACCGCCAAATTCATGGACCAACGCATACACCTTCACCGAAAGCTCTTTGATGACTTCATGTGAATGTACTTCGTGCAGATTCATGAGCGGAATGATATGGAAATTGCCGTCACCGACGTGGCCGGCGATGGTATAGGTCAGCTTGTATTGATCGAGTATAGTGTAAAGTTTCGGCAAGAATTCGGGAAGTTTGATCGGCAGGACAGCGAAGTCATCGATGAAGGGCGCTGTACGCACCTGATGCACAGAATGGCGGAGCATATTGAAACTCTCACGACGGATCACCCAGTACTTGTGTTCGTCCTCTTCGGTGCGCGTCACCTTCGATTGCTCGTGGAACTCCTTGAGCGAATCGTGCGCATATGTAGCCATCCGGAAAGCCTCTTCCTCCGTGTCCGCGGTAAATTCTGCCATCAAAACCATTTTGGGCACGCCACCACGGAGCACCGCCAGAATTTCCGGAATGAAGCTGAAGCCGAGCTTGAAAATATTCCCGCCCATCTGCTTCATGAGTTGCGGGAGGAATTTGAGCGCGACTTTGAATGTATGGTCATCATACGACTCGAAACTTTCCGGCTTGAATGACATCACGTGCGCAGCGGTTGCGGCCAAGAGTTTCATATCTTTGAGAAACACGATGAGAAGACGTGAATGTTTCTTGGGCTTCACCAACGCAAATTCTATTTCGGTGATAAGTCCGAATGTGCCCTGCGAACCGACGATAAGTTTCGTCAGATCGAATACTCCTTTCTCTTTATCCAGCACATTCCAGAGATAATACCCGCAGGAATTTTTGCTGACCATGGGGCGAGCCGATTGGATCAGATCCCAATTCACGGTGATCAGTTCGTGCATCTTGCGATATATCTCGCTCTCGAAACTCGGAAACTTTTTGTGCTGTTCGAGCTCGTGCATGGTGAGTGGCCGGAATTCATGTTCTTTGCCGTCGGCGCAGACCATTTTGAGCCGACGCACATATCTCTCGGTCTTGCCATATGTCAGCGTCTTTTCCCCGCCAGAATTGTTCGCCACCATGCCGCCCACCGTGCAGATCTCACGCGACGCCGGATAACTCGGCAGAATCTGTCCTCCCGCCGCGCGCGTGACCGCATCAAAATCCCGATAAAAAACTCCAGGCTCAGTCACCGCGTAACCCGACT
Source organism: uncultured Candidatus Saccharibacteria bacterium (assembly GCA_964483165.1). Lineage (GTDB taxonomy): Bacteria > Patescibacteriota > Minisyncoccia > Phycocordibacterales > PALSA-1337 > C7867-002. The sequence goes on along the minus strand of CAYZZN010000069.1, from coordinate 2,615 downwards.
CAACCTTTTTAATCCGGCTAAAATGACGAATAAAATCCACCACCACCGACTCAGTAAGTGGCCCGCCGGTCATATCAGTGCCGGCTGAACGAGCCGTGAGACTCATGCCGCCATGATCGGTTGCATAGCGCACTAATTTTTTGATATCTTCGACATTCTTGGGCCGCACGACAACCTCCGGTCTGATTTCAAAAATACTCGCGTCCTGGCTGGCGGCCTCCAGTGATCGCGCACTGGCATCAACTTCACCCTCCACCAGATTGGAAAGTTCTTGGACGTTCAACATATGTGGTAATTATATCATGGATGCACAGCTGACAACGGATTTGTTGACAAATGAGCCGAAAAGCATAGGCTTATGCCAGAAAGTACTACTATGAATACCACGCAACCAGGAATGCTCCCGCTTCCTTTGGATGCGGAGCTCTACGCGAGAGCGAAAGAAAAACAGAGGGAATATATACGGCGAATGGATCTTCCGGATCCTGAATCTGGATGGTCATCATGGAGTCATTGTGATCTTATGGAACGGCACGAAAAAGATAGAGAATTCCGTTTTATGTATTACAAGTTCGTCGTACTGTGTGACCTTATATTAGCAGCAGAAAAATATGCCCGGAATAAAAAAATGGGCGACGAAGAACTACCTGATTCGATTTCGATCCATTTTCTAGCTTGCGATCTTTCCACAGCTCTCTGCGGCCACCTTGAACGATCATTGTTCGATCAAGCGGCGGATGTAATCAAAGATTTCCTCAGTAAGGATCCTCCCTAGCACCAGCACCCCCAAAAGGGGTGCTTTTTAGGTGTTATTTGGGTGCTATTGACAATATACCTAGATATGATATAATACTACCAGCTATGCTAAAAAAGATCCTTGATATCCTCATGCGCCTCGTGGGCTTGCCCACCATGGCGGAAACCATCAAACAAACCCCCATCCCGACGACCGTTGTGTCGAACGCGGCGTCGAGTCTGACCCCGACGGAGAGCACGCTCTC
>CAYZZN010000069.1:0-1514 GCA_964483165.1 uncultured Candidatus Saccharibacteria bacterium | reverse complement strand
ATCAAAAGCCCGCAGGCGACTGCGGGCTTTTTTCATATCTGAATTATTACACAAACGTCAACGCTTGACCCTTCTTCCCTGCACGACCCGTACGGCCGATGCGGTGGACATAATCTTCATAGGTCGCTGGGATATCGAAGTTGATGACGTGCGTGATGCCGGAGATATCAAGACCGCGAGCGGCAACGTCAGTCGCCACCAAGATCTTCACGACATGATCCTTGAATGATTTGAGGGCGCGCATGCGTTGACTCTGGCTCTTGTTGCCATGAATAGCTTCGGCCACCAATCCGCGACGAGTGAGGTCTTCGGCGAGGCGCTGTACGCCGTGTTTTGTTTTGCCGAATACGAGCACTTTGGTGAATCCGGGCTGGTTGAGCAATTCCTGGAGCACATCGAGCTTATTCTTGCCCACCGGAACACGGACCACGTCCTGATCGACTGACTGCGACGTATCACCGGTCTTCACTGAAATCATGACCGGATCAGTGAGGAACTGCTTGATGAGCGCTTCGATCTCGCGCGACATGGTCGCTGAGAAGAAGAGGGTGTGACGCTGTTTCGCCATGGAAGCAACCATGAATTTGACGTCATTGATGAATCCCATATCGAGCATGCGATCAGCTTCGTCGAGAACGACGGTTGCGTATTCACCGAGACGGATCTTGTTGCGCTCAATGAGGTCACGTAGACGTCCTGGTGTACCGATGAGGAAATTGAATGGACGTCCGAGCGCCTTCATTTGCGGCACGATAGACGCGCCACCAACGCAACAGACGGACCACATGTTGAGATGCTTGGCGAAGCCCATGAATTCTTGTTCGATCTGCTGAGCGAGCTCGCGGGTGGGACAGATGATGATGATTTTTTCCTTGGGGTTGAGCAAAACTTTGTTGATGAGCGGAATGAGGAACGCAGCTGTTTTGCCGGTACCCGTGTTCGCAATACCCACGAGATCGGCACCACGAACGATATGCGGAATGGCTTTGTCTTGAATGGGTGTCGGCACGAAATATCCCTTGGTGGCGATATTGGTCTTGAGACGTGTGTCTATCTGGAAATCAGTAAAAGCGTGATCGGGCACGAAGTGCTCGGTCTTTTCGGTGATAACTGCCTTGTTGACGAACTTCGAAACATCGATATGTTTCGAAAAATTACCGCCGCGTCCGCCACGATTTCCCCCGCGACTGCCTCCGCCAAAGCGTGAGCCGCCATGTGAAGGGCGAGAACCGAGGTATCCGCCGGTGCGAGGTTTGCTATGACTGGAATTGCCAAAACGGCTCGGCGCATGAGTGGGACGTGAGCCGGATGCATGTGTTGAACTATGAGCCGGGCGTGATGCGCCTGGCTTACCATTTCTGAAAGGACGGCCATGGCCGCCTGAGGAGCCTCCGCTCCTACTGTGCTGTTGATACATATATGATTACCTGCCCGATGGGCGTTATCCCATCAGAATGCCTATACGATACTGAGGCGAACAATGAGAGTGTTATTAGGTAAACACTATATATTAT
>CAYZZN010000068.1:2920-3993 GCA_964483165.1 uncultured Candidatus Saccharibacteria bacterium | reverse complement strand
ACCATCGCCGTCATCGGCTTTATCTTCACCTTGCATGTGGTACTGCCGATGTACTCGAACTCCAGCTTCTTGTCGCTCTTTGCCAATGAACGTACCGTTGGATTTATTTACATGGCTGGAGCCGCAGTGGCCATTCTTGGATTCTTGCTTGCCGCACCCGTCATTCGTCGGTTCGGCAATTATGCAACATCGATGGGGTTGGTCTGCGCTCAGATCGTCATCTTCTATGGACTCGTCGCGTCGACGTCACCAGTCATCATCGCCGGCCTGTTCATTCTCCAGGCTTCAGTGACCTCTCTCATTGGTCTCACGCTTGATATATTCCTGGAAAAATATACCGACGGCCAGAATGTCGGTACCATCCGTGGTCTCTACTCAACCACGCTGAACGCGTCATGGCTGATCGGTCCCCTCATCGGTAGTATGCTCATCAACGGCGGCGATAATTATAGGAATACGTATATCGCGTCACTTGCCATGCTCTTCCCGCTCCTCTATCTCATCCACAAAAATTTCCCCCGATTCAAAGATCCCAACTACTTCCACCTCTCTCCGCACCAACTTTTTAAGCATATTTTCTCCAACAGGAATTGGGCTAAGCTTTTTTTTGCCAACATCATTCTGCAATCCTTCTATGCGTGGATGGTTATTTACAGCCCGATCTATCTGCACAAGACCATGGGCTTCGGCTGGGACCAGATCGCCATCATCCTCACTATCATGCTCATTCCGTTCGTGATATTCCAATATCCTCTCGGCAAATTGGCTGACAAAAAATACGGCGAGAAAGAAATCATGGCCATCGGGTTCGCCATCATGGGTGTGGCGACGATCACGCTCAGTCTGATCACGGTACAGAGTGTGGCGCTCTGGGCGCTCGTCCTTTTCATCACCCGTATAGGGGCGGCGGCGGCGGAGATCATGCTCGAGACATATTTCTTCAAAACCGTATCCGTGCGTGACTCGGCGGTACTCGGTTCATTCCGTCTGACCCGTCCCATCGCCAACTTTATCGCACCTGTCATCATGGGTGTTGGCCTGATGTTCACTACACATCAATACATGTTCGTTCT
>CAYZZN010000068.1:0-2820 GCA_964483165.1 uncultured Candidatus Saccharibacteria bacterium | reverse complement strand
CTGTCATCATGGGTGTTGGCCTGATGTTCACTACACATCAATACATGTTCGTTCTGGTTGGTGTGATCGCGTTGGTGGGACTCTATCCGGCATTGACGATCAAGGATACGGACTAGCGGAGCAAAAAATCTTCATCATTTCTCCTACGTTTCTTCATGGTTTCTTCATTTCATGTTGGTAAGGTTTGTGGATGGATTCGGAAAATAACAAAGAAAGGTTACGAAAAGCTAAAGAGTATTACTATAAAATAGGTGCTGTCCCATGCCGTGCTTTTGGTGGCGAATTAGTTTATTTTAATAGTCACGGATGGAACCATGTACTACGTAAAGGTAGAAAACGCCGTGATTTTGCTGAACAGAACAATAGGATCCAGCTTCTCCAATTTGTCGAATATATTCTCAAAGTCACTGAAAAAATCTCAGATTACCGAGAAAGCACTAACCCGGGGAGTCTCGTATGTTTCTGGACAATAGAAAGATACGTAAACAGGAAAAAGATACGAGTGGTGATCAGGCGTACAAATGACGGTAGAAAGCACTTTTTCAGTATTATGGGCTACAACGAAAAAATCCCCGAGGGGACTTTTCCGTAGACCCGCCACCAGCAACAATGCCGATAGCACCATCTTGGAACGATTCCAATGACGCGCGGGCTAATGTCTACATTCTATCAAAAAACTTTTCACTGTCAACTGATTTTCCTCGCCTCAAAACACGCGAACAGTGGAATCTCTTTCCTCATACGATCTTCTTCCTCCGACCGTGGACCTTTCTGGCTTTTTTTATGCGAAATCCATTCTTCGAGACGCGTAACGGCAAGCCCCGATTTATTCAATGCTTTGAAATACGACTGCAGCGGACGATGGAATGAAACGGTTGATTTCTTTTTGGTGGAATCCTTTTCACCCGGGGTCATATCGATCTTGATCTGGGCATCCGACATGTAGCCATCCATTCGGCGGAATTGTGTACTCGTTTTTTCATCCCAACCCCAATCGGATCTTTGCGGAATGCGAAACGCCGGATGATTGATAACAAAAACTATTTTGCCTCCCGGTTTCAACACGCGCGCCGATTCCGCCAATGTGCCGGCAAAATTCTCGATATTCTGTAGCGCCAAAATTATCGTGACTACATCAACAGTTCCATCTTGAATGAATGGCACACTGTCAGCCGAAGAAACATGGAACTGGATCTTTTCTTCGCCTTCTTTCTTCTTGTCCTCCTGAGCCTTGGCGATATCGATCAATTCGCGGGAAATATCATATCCGATCACCTTGGCGCCATTCTGTGCAAAAGCGCGCGAAAAATATCCTTGTCCGCATGCAAGGTCGAGGATCATCATCCCTTTCTTGGGTTCAATGATACGGATCAGGTTGGGCATCAATACATTCTTTTGATACGAGTCTTTGTCTTCAGTGAGTAGGCCGTCGTACCATTCGGCGACGCCGCCCCAGGAGGTTGTTGGTTTCTTTGGTGTCATGGGCTAAAAGTAGCATATATTTGTAATATTGACAATACTGCTAGAATATGCTATTATTCATTCTAGACCTTAACAATCTGGCTCCAGAAAGCCAATCCAAAGAAAAAACGGAAACTATGTCTATCCTTGCTGCCTCAATACTAACGGTCGGACTCGCACTCATGCTCTTCTCTTTTATTGACGTATTGAAATCAAGCAGATTCAATGACACCTCAATGCGTTTCGTGGGTTTCCTACTCATATCAGCCGGGACCTACGGTCTTTACATCTGGGGGCCACTATGAGTTTACGTGATCATCATCACCGCTATTTCGCGAAGGAAAACCCTATCGCAAGACAGCGGTTTTCTTTTTCCTTGCCTCCCTTTCCCACCTATGTTATATTACTGACCTATGATAAATGCAGAAGTAACCAGGAACCCCAACGAAAACGCCCTCGGCGTTATTCGACGTTTTACCCGCAAGGTGCAGGGATCAGGCATCATCCAGCGCAAGCGCGGTCTCCGCTTCGCTACACGCGTCCAGTCCTCATACAAGGTCAAACAGCGCGCTCTCAAACTCATGAAGCGTCGCGCCGATCTCGCCGAGCTCGTCAAACAAGGCAAGGCTCCGGTCAAACCAGAACGTGGCGGCAGGAAATAAACAATTCACTCTCATCAATGAAGCCGGAACTAGCGTTCCGGCTATTGATTTTTCCGGCATAAAAAGCGCCGTCTTGGGCGCCGCGTACAAACTGAACCTCATCTTTACTGATTCCGCCAAGATCAAAAAACTCAACACTATTTATCGCAACAAAGAATGCGCAACCGATATCCTCAGCTTCCCTATTTCCGATACTGAAGGCGAAATATATATTTCCGAAAAAGAAGCGCGCGCTGAGATGAAAAAATTTGACCGTGACTACGACAATTTCATCGCATTCTTGTTCATTCATGGTTGTACCCATTTGAAAGGACACGACCATGGGGCTATAATGGAGGACATAGAGGCAGAAATCAGGAACAAATTCGGGGTATAGCGCGCACAACCGCGTGAGCCCGATATTGGCCGTTTCTCTCTACCTATTCATGGCCAGAAATATCATCACCGGTATCGACATCGGCACCTATTACGTCAAAGTAGTAATCGCCAATGCCAAAGAACGCACTGAACGCGGTTTTCCAAAAATCGTGGGCGTCGGCATGGCCGAATCCCGTGGTATGCGTCATGGCTACGTCACCAATGTACGTGATGTTGCGCTGAGTATCAGCAAAGCAGTCCGTCAGGCGGAGGAAAAATCCGGAATCAAGATCAAGAAAGCATTCGTGGGAGTGGGCGGTATCGGTTTGAATGCGAGCAC
>CAYZZN010000067.1:0-4016 GCA_964483165.1 uncultured Candidatus Saccharibacteria bacterium | reverse complement strand
GGTTTTACCGTCAGTAAAAAGACACCGGCGGATTTACCGTACTATGTTGTCAGTAAAAATGCTGTTGAAAATACTATCACCGTTGCACATCAGATGTCTGATAGTCTACAAATAAATGATACTGCATCGAAAACAGTGGATTTGAAAGAAACGAATTGGATTGGAGGTGTTCCTCAGACAGGAAAAACCTATGAGGCGCGCGGCAGGTATCGTCAGGAATTGTTTGAGGTTACAATTCAAGCAACTTCGAAGTCCTCGGCGACTATCAGCTTTACTTCGTCCATGGAAATGCTCACACCCGGCCAGTCACTTGTTCTCTATGATAACGAGGTTTGTTTGGGCGGAGGTATCATTGTATAATTGCCTGTATGAATCATCTCCTCACGATTATCAAATCCGATGGCACCAAAGAATTGTTTGAGGAAGAAAAACTGGTCAACTCCCTGACTCACGCCGGAGCCTCCGAAGCGGTGATCGGAGAGATCATTGCGGAGGTTGAAAAAAGCATGAAGGATGGTATGACCACCACTCAGATCTACGGTCATGCATTTTCGCTCCTGCGCAAGCATTCGGTGCATACCGCGGTGAAGTATTCACTCCGTCGCGCGTTGGCCGAGCTTGGCCCCGACGGTTTTCCATTCGAGAAATTCGTTGCCCGCATATTTCATGCCTGGGGATACGACACGCTGACCGACCAACACATCATGGGTGCTTGCATCGAGCACGAGATGGACGTGGTCGCCTGGAAGAAGGACGCGCTCGCCATGGTAGAAGCCAAATTTCACAACGAGTTTGGCCTCAAATCTGATGTCAAAGTCGCACTGTACGTCAAAGCGCGTTTCGATGACCTCCAGCAGAACACGTTTGAATACGGTGGAACGAAACGGTCTCTCACGGAACGCTGGCTGTTCACCAATACCAAGTTTACTGACCAAGCCATCAAATACGGTAGCTGTAACAATCTCAAGATGATCGGATGGAACTATCCGATGAGCGGCAACTTGCATACACTGATCGAACAATATCGACTTCATCCAGTGACCTGTATCACCAGCCTTACTCATCAGCAGAAAAGAGACTTGGTGGGACGTAATATCATCACCTGTGCCGACATCATCAAGCGTCCAGAATTACTGCCCCAAATCGGCATCAGCATAGCTACCGAGGCTGAAAAAATAGTGGCCGAAGCACGATCCATTGTCGGAGAAAAGTAATTTCTGTTTATACTGCCATGACCAAAACCGACCAGATGCTCGCTATCGGGGAGGAAGTTGCCGCATTCAGGGCGTCGCCGCTGTATACATATCGTACGGAAAGTAAATATCATCCGGTGATCGGTGAAGGGAACCATGATGCCGATATCATGTTCGTCGGCGAGGCCCCCGGCATGAATGAAGCCAAGACGGGCAAACCATTCTGCGGCGCGGCGGGCAAATTTTTAACTGAGCTCATCGAGTCCACCGGACTCACTCGTGATAAAGTTTATATAACAAATATTGTGAAGGACCGTCCGCCGGAGAATCGCGATCCCACACCTCAAGAGATCGAACTTTACGCGCCATTTCTGGATAGACAAATTGGGATCATTCGGCCAAAAGTAATCGCGACGTTGGGTCGATACTCTATGGCATACATCATGAAACGGTTCGACCTCGATCTTGAACTCAAACCCATCAGTAAAATACACGGGCACGTCTTCAAGGCAACTACTCCATACGGAGACATTTCAATAGTTACTTTCTACCATCCGGCCGCGGCGCTCTATAATGGTGGAATGAGGAATACACTGAAAAAAGATTTTGAAGTGCTCAAAGGATTTATCGGCTCATAAGTGATAAATAGGGTAATAGAAAAGCCGACCTATACGGCCGGCGTGGATTATGGGTGTGTATCATGCGTACAAGTACAAGTGCAGGTGCAGGGCGCTGAAGAAGACTCATTGATTTTCCTGATTTCAGTCTTGATGATTCGGGTGATGAAATCAAGGAAAGCAGGATACTTCGTCGTGTTATTTATGATAACGACGTAAATGTGGCTTACTTTGTCCCCAAACTCTTCCATGAATCTTTCTTTGCCATCCCAAGAACTTTTGATCTGGATGGGGATGCGGTGGATCACTTCGCCAGCGGCATTCTTGACGAGGATCCAGGCATCAATCTTGAATTTTTCATCCTGGTTCCGAGTCGCCTTACGCGCCTCAAACCTTTCGGGGATCAGTCCCTCCCGTTGAAGTCGCGTGAATACTTCGAGGAAAAGCCGTTCGTTCATCAGGCCTTCCCGTGTTTGTCTCAACCGTTCTCGCCTCATCCGACTCCCGTCAGGCCTTTTGCGACGAAATTTTTTGAGATAGGACAGAGATTCGACGAACAATCCGTTCCCTTGGTGGTGTACGCGGACGTCATCATCCACGTGCTGAGCTATAAAATTCATTAGTACTCCTTTTGTTAGTGTACGTTCGTAGATAAAGTACCACAGTCATGCGCGAGGCGCAATGCATGAATAAAATGAGCCTCTATGCTACACTTTTTGTCATGCAACTGTTATCTTCAGCTGATATTCGCTCCCGATTCCTGCGTTTCTTCGAGAAACGAGGCCATGCTATCGTGCCCTCAGCATCATTGGTTACTCCTGATGAGAAAGGAGTAACCAATTCGACTCTATTCAATACAGCGGGGATGCAACCGTTTGTTCCATACTTACTCGGTGCACCACACCCTGTGGGTACTCGTCTGGTGGATGTGCAGAAGTGTTTGCGTACTATCGATATTGACGATGTTGGCGACAAAACACACGCGACATTTTTTGAGATGCTCGGGAATTGGTCCCTTGGTGATTATTTCAAGAAAGAGGCTATTTCATGGAGCTATGAATTTTTGACAGACCAGAAGGAGGGGCTTGGACTGGATCCTTCACGCCTCTACGTGACTGTTTTCGCCGGAGATGCCAATGCACCGAAGGATATTGAGGCCGCGGAAGTCTGGAGGAGCGTGGGAGTGCCCGAACACCGCATATATTTCAAAGACGCGGCTTCCAACTGGTGGCCAGCCGTGAAAGGGAAGGACGAATGGACTGGTCCGACGGGGCCATGCTCGGAAATGTTCTACGATATCACCGTAGAAGGCCTCGGCGACCTTTCTTTTGATGAATTTGAGAAAGCAGATACGGAACAGAAGGTCGTGGAGATCTGGAATGACGTATTCATGGAGTTTGAGAAAAAAGACGGGAAAATTCTCGGTAAATTGAAGCAGAAGAATGTCGACACGGGCGCAGGTCTTGAGCGGTTGAGTACGGTCATACAGAAAGTGGATAACATTTTTGATACAGACCTGCTGAAGCCGCTCATGGATCTCATGGCCAAGGCGCCTAACCCACTTCGGAACAGGCGTATCATCGCCGATCATCTGCGCGCGAGTGTGTTTCTTATTGCTGATGGAGTAGTTCCGTCCAATACGGATCGCGGATACATCCTCCGTCGCCTCATTCGCCGCGCCATTATCAATACGACTGACAAGAAATTGGATGAGAAACGCATTTCCGTATTCACCGATACAGTCATCAACATATACGAGACGGCATATCCGGAATTGGTCTCGAAGAAAGAGTACATCAAGAAAGTGTTGAACGAGGAGTGTGCCAAGTTTGCGGAAGCATTGGCCAACGGTGTGCGTGAATTTGAGCGTATCGCGAAAGTCGGAACTATTTCAGGTAGTGACGCATTCAAGCTCTTTTCTTCGTATGGACTGCCTATCGATGTGACCAAGGAATTGGCCGCTGAGAAAAATCTGTCAGTCGATATTTCTGGATTTGAAGAAGAATTCAAGAAGCACCAAGAACTCTCACGTGCTGGCGCTGAACAGAAGTTCAAAGGAGGTCTTGCTGACGAGAATGACCCTATGGTCGTCCGATACCACACTGCTACACACTTGTTGCACCAAGCTCTCCATGATGTTCTCGGCGAGAATGAGGGCGCGCAAAAGGGCTCGAACATTACGGCGGAGCGTTTGCGCTTCGATTTC
>CAYZZN010000066.1:0-4164 GCA_964483165.1 uncultured Candidatus Saccharibacteria bacterium | reverse complement strand
CCGTATGCATTGGAATTGGCGCAATCATTCCGTGCCAAAGGTATTCGAGTAGCAGTAGACCTTTCAAATAAAAAAGTTGGTGACCAGATCAAGAATGCCGACAAGCGCGGTATTCCTCGGATTATTTGCGTCGGTGATGAGGAGGTCAAGAATGGGAAATTGAGGATGAAAACTCTCTCTAATGGCGAAGAGGTGGTGGGTGATGAGAGCCAGATTTCTGCACTTTTTAAAACCGTATAATTATACGATTCCTGAAATTGAATGATGGATGTTAGCCGTATTTTGACCCAACTTGCGTAGTAACCGTACATTTTCCGCGCATCTTGACTTAATCGAAAAAAAGAGTAGCGTACCGAATAGAACCCCAACGAAAGGTATATTATGGGAAACAGCAAAGCAGGCAAAATCCGCGACCTCGGAAAAGTGGAAGGTGGTCTCATCGAGCTCGTTGATGCAATCATCAAAGGAGCAATCTTGAACGGAAGCAAATTGGTCCGTTTCTCGAATCCTTCCCGTAAGAAAGTCAACGTGTACGAAAGCGACGGGCACGAACCGCTTCGTCGAACCGCTCACTTCCCCCTTCGCCTCAGATCGTCAGTCGTAGCCCGACTCAAAATCATGGCGAACGTATCTATCAGTGTTCATCGCATGGCTCAGACCGGCACAATCAACTTTCAACTCACTGGAGAAATGAAAGAAGTTAAAATGATGTGCATCCCCACGATCAAGGGTGATGAAGATATTGTCTTGACCATGACCTGGGCATGACTCGGTTGCAACCCCGCTCGGTAGCGGGGTTTTTATTTACCTGTTCACATCTTCCTGATACAATACTCCCCATGCGCGTCATCACCTTCGACATCGAAACCAAGAACCTCTTCCAGGATGTCGGCTCAAATAATCCCGCAGACCTCGACATTTCCGTCATTTGCGCCCATGATTCCCAGTCAGGCGAGATCACCAGCTACCTCGAAGCTGATTTCAAGAAATTGTGGCCCTTGCTCGAACAAGCTGACGCATTCGTGACCTGGAATGGCGATCATTTTGATATTCCCCTGCTGAACAAATACTATCCGGGTGATCTGTCAAAAATAAAGAGCATTGACCTCATGAAAGAAGTCCAGCTGGTCTTGGGACGCCGACTGAAACTCGACTCTGTCGGAGAGGCAACCCTCGGCCGCAACAAATCCGGTCACGGACTGGACGCCATCGAGTGGTGGCGCAACGGCGAAGTTGATAAGATCATCAAATACTGCATCGAAGACGTACGGCTCACCCGCGACCTCTACGATTTTGCGAAGAATAACGGGCATTTGAAATACAAAGAAGTCGGCAACTTGAAGGAGATCAAGCTCAATACGAAAACATGGGAAGAGCCGGTGACGCATACACTCACGTACACATTGCCCTTCTAGGCCTGTGTTATAATTCCTGATACTTATTCATCTAATTTTTATTTCATGGATTCAAAAGCACATCCTCTTCTAACCCTGCCGGGCGCCATCATCATCGCAGGAGCGTTGATCGCCATCGCCATCATCTGGGTCAAAAAACCAGTTGACACTTCCGCCACGCCCAAACAAAATCAGGCAACTGTCAGCATGAAGGCCATCACTTCGGCGGATCATATTTTCGGCAACCCGTCCGCGCCCGTGAAGATCGTCGAATATTCCGACACGGCGTGCCCATTCTGCAAAACTTTTCATCCGACCATCATCAAGATCATGTCTGACTACGGTCCGTCAGGAAATGTTGCTTGGGTATATCGCCATTTTCCTCTGGACAAACCTATGCAAGGGGGGCAGATTCTCCACCCGAACGCGGGCCGCGAAGCACAGGCTCTCGAATGTGCGGCAGCACTCGGTGGCAATGACGCCTTCTGGAAGTATACGAACCGACTCTACGAGATCACGCCGTCTGTCACTCAGGCTACCCCGGACGGTCTCGACCAGAAAGAGCTTCCGAAGATCGCAACGTTCGCAGGTCTCGATGCCATCTCATTTAACGAGTGTGTTTCGAGTGATCGCTTCAGGGAGAAGGTTGAGCAACAGTATCTTGATGGTGTAAATGCAGGAGTCTCTGGTACACCGACCAGTGTGATGGTTCTCACAAAGCCCGCTCCAAAAAATGTTGACACAATCATCGCTGATCTCATACTTCAGCTTCGAGTACCTATACTCATGTCAGATGATCGTCTCCGGATCCTCATGAGCGGCGCACTTCCGGAAGAAGCATTCAAAGCTATTATCGATGCGATTGTGGCGGTGAAATAAGGTTGTCCTTGATAAACACAAAAGCCCTCTAAACGGGGCTTTTTTGTTAATTTGACAAATAGATATTTAATGTGCTATAATGCACCCAGAGACAACCTCACTTTAACCAAAAGAAAGGATCCTTGAAATGAACACTCCAGTGGCGGCCGAGAGGCTTGCATCGTTCAAGCAAAACTTGAGCGGTCTCACCTTCGCCATCGTGCGAACCGTGAATGCACGTGATGAAGACATCATGAGCTTTGAGTCAAAAGGTGGATTTACCACCTACGACTACGATCCGTCGTTCGTAGGCGACAAGAATGAATTCACCACTGACGAATGGCGGACGGCAAAGAAATCATACCGCCGCTACTACGGATTTGCTGAGGATTCCCGCGGACGACACATCTACTTCAACATGAAGGGGCACAAGTGGCAGTCATCGGATTCTAACATGACTCAGCTCGGAATTGCGGAAATGCAGACCCCCTGCACTCCTCCGTTACGTGAAGCCTGGATGGTGGGCAGACTTGGCCCAAAAGAATTGAGCTCCAAAGGCCCCTGGTTCAAGAGCTGGGCGGTATGCACACGGCAAGAGTCACTCTTCGCTGACATCATGCGTGGAGTACGACTGCCGGACGAGAAGCTTATCGAGGCCTTGCGCCTGACTTGTGGAGTGAACGATGACAGACTCATCCTCCTCGTCAAGATCATTTGTCAGTCTGATCTCGAGTACTTACTTGCCCTACGGCGGACAAATACCATGCAGACCGATTACAGCGTGAAGATTGCGTGCATGCATTACGCACCGCAATTCTGGGAGCAATACGTAACAGCAGTCATGGAGCAACGTTCCTATTCAAGCGTCATCCCTGCTCCGGCACCAAAGGTCATTGAGGATAACCTCACCGGTCACCACACTGAGGCGGTCGGACTGAACACTCCGTTCGCAGGCCTGAAGATCTAATCCGTGTAGAACCACCGACCCCGTCGCTTACGAGCGCCGGGGTTGTTTTTATATTCCGCGCACCCCACACCACTCACACTTCATATCATCACATTTCGCCTGCGCAATTTCGCCGCGCCATACGGAATCGATCAGCGACTGAATTTCTTTCTTAACCCGGTCAATATCGGCCGTTTCAATTGGTAGCGCAGTAGTCGGGCATCTTCCCTTTTCATCAGGAGAAATAAAGACGAGTGCAGGAATGATCTGTCGGCTGCGCCAACGAGGATCATTCATCAAGAGCATCTTGTAGAAAATGAGTTGACGGAAATAATTGCCGCTGGAATCAGTTTTTGTCTCGCCTTTGATGGCATTCACCGACATGGCTTGGCGTGTTTTGTAGTCAAAGACGTACACGCTTGTGCCTGTATCGACGATAGCATCCAATTTTCCGTGAAGTGGGATCCTTATTGGAGCGCCCTCATAGATACCTGTAAATTCAGTTTCAATCCATGATTCAGTAAACACAGCAGCATTATCCGGTTGCGCGAAGTGAGATTCGAGCGCCTGAGCAACAGCTGGTACGTCAGCCAGTAATTCCTTCTTCGCCGATTCCTTTTCTAGAATGGGTAGGAAGGACGTTTCGAAGTACTCACCGACTTTATCGATTAAAATCGTTTCGATTTCTGCGGCTGTTTTTTTCTTTGAATTCCAGACGCTGTCGAATGCGGCATGCATGGCAGTTCCCTTTTCCGCAGGAACGGATGGTGCCTGTGGCAATTTCAGAATGCTTTGATAGAGAAATGTATTTGGACATTCAAGGAAGTGATTGAGTGCGGTCACCGATAAACCTTTTTGCAGAAGTGTGTGTTTGGTGATATCGATCAGTTTCTGTGAAATAGGATCAATGTCAATAGTAGCAGGCGAAGCAGGATCATTTTGGGAATTACTATGAATTGCATCTAC
>CAYZZN010000065.1:0-4206 GCA_964483165.1 uncultured Candidatus Saccharibacteria bacterium | reverse complement strand
GGTTCGTTCCACTCAATAGACATCAACCTGATAGAAAAGAAAGATAACGTAGTATATGGTTTTGGAAGGTCTGATCCATCCTTGAATCTCCCAGCGACTCGCTCACTCCGGGTCGCTTTTTTTATTACTTGCGCCCTTCCCTTTTTAGTTATATTATGCAGATGTTACCAACTTTTAAATTTGACACCGCTTTCAAGGAATTTAGTGATCCAATACTTATGAATAGCCCCATGAATATAGCCATTATCGCACCGATACGACCACCAACTCATACGTTTCTTTCACCATAGTCCGGAAAAGGCGGGTCACCACCGCATATGTCACTCAAATTAGTCGCACTCTACCTCTCCATCGCAGGAGTCGTCGGTGTGGCTGTCGGGTACTATCTGCGACTGATCATATCTCTCGGCAAGAAGGGTTCCATGGAACTCGAAATCAAGGAAATGCTCCTTGCCGCCAAAGAAGAAGCCAAGAAGATCACCGCCGATGCCGAAGCCAAAGCCGCCAAAGCTCTCACTGATGCACGCGTAGAGAACAAGGAAAAAGAAGACAAAATACGCCAATCTGAAGACCGCCTCATAAAAAAGGAGGATCTTTTGGATAGACGTCAGACCGATATCGACAAAGAAGTCGAGATGATCAAACAGCGCGTGGCTGAGATCAAGGCCATCCGCGAAAAAGCTGACAAACTCGAGCTTGATCGTCTTGCCGCACTCGAAAAGATCGCCCAATTATCTGCGGTAGAGGCCAAAGATCAGCTCATGAAAATCATCGAGAAGCGTAGCCAGGAAGACCTACTCGTCCGCATGAACAAACTTGAAACCCAAGGCGAGGACATGCTCGAAAAGCGCGCAAAGGATATCCTCGCTGTTTCCATTCAGCGTCTGGCATCCTCGGTATCGCAAGACGTCATGTCTACCATCGTCGAGATCCCGAGTGATGACGTCAAAGGCAAGATCATCGGCAAAGAAGGTCGTAACATCAAGGCATTCGAGCGCGTCACCGGCGTCGAGGTTATGGTTGATGACACACCTGGAGCCATCACCATCTCCTCGTTCGATCCAGTTCGCCGCCATACTGCCGCTATCGCTCTGCGCGAGCTCATCAAGGATGGCCGCATCCAGCCAGCCAAAATCGAGTCTATCGTCGACAAAGCAAAACAGGACATCAACAAGACCATCAAAGAAAAGGGTGAGGCCGCCGCATACGAATGTGGCGTGCTCGGTCTCGATCCGCGTATTCTCCTGATTCTCGGCCGTCTCCATTTCCGCACCAGCTATGGCCAGAATGTCCTCCAACACTCTATGGAGATGTCACATATTGCCGGCATGATCGCTGAAGAGCTCGGTGCCAACGTCCAAGTAGCCAAGGCAGGTGCCCTCCTCCACGACCTCGGCAAAGCTCTCGACCATGAAGTTGCCGGTACACACGTCGAGATAGGTCGTCGTATTCTCCAGAAGTTCGGAGCTCCCGAAGAAGTCATCAAGGCTATGCAGGCTCATCATGAAGAGTATCCGTACGAAACCGTTGAGTCCCGCATCGTCCAGACCGCTGACGCCATCTCAGGTGCTCGTCCTGGTGCACGTCGCGACAATATCGAGAACTACATCAAGCGTCTCGGCGACCTCGAAGCATTGGCCAACTCATTCCCTGGCATCGAAAAGTCATACGCCCTCCAGGCGGGCCGCGAGATCCGCATATTCGTTCGCCCTGAAGAGGTTGACGATCTGACTGCCAAGAACTTAGCTAGAGATATTGCACTCAAGATTGAAAAGGACCTCAAGTATCCAGGAGAGATCAAGGTTAACGTGATACGAGAGACGAGGACTATAGAGTTCGCGAGGTAACAAGCCAAAAAATACAAAAAGAAAAGCGTCCGAACCTTCGGGCGCTTTTTTGATGCTAGCTGCACAGCTCGAGGAGCCGGCGGACCGTTTCGGCATTGTGTACGACCTTACCTTCTTTGTCACACAAAACGAAATCTCCCTGTATATTCAGTTTGGCCTCTTTTGTCGCCTTGAAACGGACGGGGTAGGACTCTTCGGCGGAACATCTTGCGAGCGCTTCCGCAGGAAGCGCTCCTACATTGACCAGCACCGCGTCTATCTTATCTACACCAAGATGGCCGCACAGGAGATTCACGATACCGGCAGAGGTTCCCGTTCCCTCATCCATCTCATTTCTTTTCATCACGATATTAGTGATCATAACGACTTTGGCGCCATCCGCCATCGCCGCATGAATGGCATCGTTCACGCCCTCCACCATAGGATGCACGAGCACGGACGGCCACAGGCTTCCTGGCGCGAACGCAATGAGACGAGCGCCGCGTATCGCTCTATCTGCCGCTGGACATACTCGTGCGGTCGGTATAAGCATGCTGCACATGATAGGACGAGCATCGTGCGGCCTACTATCGAGATCTCCTTCCGATGCTATTTCTGTAGCTGAAGCTATCGAGCGCAGCTGCGCCCGGTCAAAGCTCACCGGAAGGACCTCCGCGCGCACTCCGCCAAGTTTGCGTACAACCTTGAGCGCCTTGATCAACCCTTCACCCATCCCATATTCGCGCTCCAGCGCAGCCAATATTAGATTGCCCACCGCCGCGTTGTTGAACGTCGAATCCCTGCTGTGCACAAAACGAGCGCCGAACACTTCGCCGAACCCGCACTTCAGGGCGGAATCGCTGGCCAGTGCCAGAAGAACCCTGCGCAAGTCCCCCAAAGCGCCGTATCCGAGTTTGCGCAGATCCCTGCTATGGCCCCCGTTATCGAACACGGAGATGATGAAGCATAAATGCTTCACCAGATCCCTGAGGTGCTGCGCGATATTCGCAGCGCCGTGCCCTGCCCCAAAGACCACGATGGGTCCCTTGCGCTGATATTTGATTGTCATAGTACACCTCTTCGTAAGATAGATTTGTGCTCATCGGGATTTCAGTCATGCTCAGCATGACCTCAATGGCGTTTGATACCACAGTAGCACAGATGATACCATTACCATATTAGCAACTTATTTTTCAATTTATGGCAATCGATATAAACTGGCTCGCAATCTTAGTGACAACCATCATCAGCGTCATTCTTGGCACCACATGGTTCGGTCCCCTCTTCGGCAAGGTCTGGATCAAGATAGTCACCGGCAAGACCATGGAAGAATGCAAAAATGAGATGACTGCTGAACAGAAGAAGAATATGTGGAAAAGCTATGTGCTTGTCATCATAGGTGCCCTCATCACGAACTTTGTACTGCTCCATAGCATTGTGTTTGGTTCCGCATACCTCTCCATGACTGGCGTTGCATCTGGTTTGCAAGCTGGTTTCTGGAATTGGCTCGGCTTCATCGCTCCCGCACTCCTCGGATCCGTGCTATGGGAGAACAGGCCATGGAAATACTGGTTTATCGTCGCGGGATACTATCTGGTACTCCTTCTGGTGAATGGCATGATCCTCGCAAGCTGGGTGTAGCAATATATCTAGTCTTCTTTCACAATGAATTAGGATAGTTCGTCAATTTTAGGCACCCTATTGCCCAAAAAATGGCTTACTATATAATAAATCCATGGTACAGACTCGTTCCGCCCTCGGCGGCGGGCCGAGAACCACATTATTAAGATCTAATACATATAACAATGAACAAAGCAGCAATTGTAGACGCAGTTCATGGAGTTCTCGGTGGAACCAAGGTTCAGGCCGAGCAAGCAGTCGAGACCGCGATTAACAGCATCATTGACTCTCTCAAGAAGGGCGAAGAGGTATCTATCGCAGGCCTCGGCATCTTCTCAGTCAAACAGCGTGCGGCTCGCGAAGCTCGCAACCCTCGCACTGGTGAGGCTATCCAGGTCCCGGCTATGAAGGTTCCGAAGTTCCGCGCTGCAAAGGCACTCAAGGATGCTGTAAAATAGCACTCGAACGATCCTGTTACTTCTATCAAGCAAGAGACCGCCATAAGGGCGGTTTTTTGTTTTTCCTGTAAAACTTGCCATATTCTCATTCTGTTGGTACTCTCCAAACAGACCTGAATTGAAAACCCATGAATACACCGCCCATTCCCGAAATCCTCGGAATTGACCTCGGTAACACCATCATCAAACACCGTGAAGCACGCCCCGATGCACTCCGTGTCATCGCGCGTCTTGTGGAGACGCGCTTTGGCAATCGTGTCTATATCGTATCCCGTGTCACACCTGAACAGCAGGTTCGAGCG
>CAYZZN010000064.1:0-4230 GCA_964483165.1 uncultured Candidatus Saccharibacteria bacterium | reverse complement strand
CGACCTCCCATGCCCATGGGTATAACCTATCAGTCACCGTCAGTTCTATGACCGCAAGCGGATAGTAATACTCGTAGATATCGCCCTCATTATTTTCAACAATCTGCTTTGCTCGTTTGAGTGAGGTGCAAATTGCAGGTGTCCGGTCGTGGTGTTCTTTCCTACGGCCTGCGCCAATCGTCGTAACAGTGTAAAGGTTCATTTGGCTTCATGGTACCACTTTATATTGATTTGTCAATAGTTTGCTTGTTATACTTGACATAGTCACTATTATGATATATAATACGTCCGTATACCTCTCGTACAGAGCATGCCTAGCATGTTCCGGCTCAAGGAGTCGGGAGGGTAATGAACATTGAAAGAGTGCACTATGAAATCAACGTTAAACCTCGTAATAATGACCGGTTTGATCTGTATTCTGTCAGTCATCAGCGTGGGCGCGGCGCAGAGCCGTGTCATCCTGCCCGCCAGTAACGGCGGAGCGAGATTCTTCGGCGAGTTTGCGCTCGACGGGACTCTGCTCCGCAATTTGGGGAGCTTTCCTGAGGGCACGCGTGATTATACGCCTGATGCAGCCGGGAGGATCCATACGTACACGGGCACCTTCAACCCAAGTATGATGAGCCAGAATGGTGCGTCGTGGACATCCCAGACGTTATTGGGATGGAGCACCGTCAACAACCTGAGCTATGGCGGCATCGTGTCGCTGGGCTCCTCGGTGTTTGTGACGGATATGTGGACTGCCTATGACGGTACACCTCAAGGGATTGTGCGTTTCAGCACTACCGGCGGGGCACCGATCAGATTTGCGCAATCTGTCGAGCCGATCGACATAGCAACCGATGGAACGTATCTGTATGTGATCCATGGTAATTATTGGACAGGAATGTCGGTATATGATCCGAGCACCATGCAGTTTGTACGGAGCATTCCGTTGTCCGGCTACGATGTGCGGTCGTCCGCGGTAAAGAAAAACGGTGAATTGTTCACCGTAGACTGGGATGGGAATGTCTCCCATTTGAGCCCTACCGGTCAATTGTTGGATACGTTGCACATCCCGGCGCGCTTCTCTGATATCAATCTGGATGAAGAAACGGGAAATATCATTCTTGGGGCGGCATACGGACAAGGCATTTTCATCACGAATGAAGATCTGGATTCATACCGGAAATTCAGCGCGATGAATTCGTCGGTTTCATTCTTGACCGAGTTTGCCAGTTTCCAAGTCCCCGAGCCGTCCTTCATGGCGTTGGCGGGTCTGGGTGCGGTGCTTGTCATCGTGCGCAAACGGCGCTAGTCGTGTTCGTCTCAAAAACCGGCAGTCATGCACTGCCGGTTTTTTTCTTGTCTGTTTGGTGTGGTAAATAAAAATGTAGTCTACATACCCACCTCTACATTGAAGCCTGCATATGAAAAGCGCTTCATGTCAAAGGGCATATCCATCGGTTTTTCTGCATACTTTTTGTCGAAATACGCCATTACCTTTTTGTTCACCTCATTACGGTGTTTGAGTGATTTGTAGACTATGAATGAGAACCAGACCGTCTCGTTGGCCTTTGTCTTTGCCAATTTGGCAAACGTATTCACGACGAATTTCGGTTTAGCATCATTGATGATGCACTCCTTATAATCGAGGGCACCAAACCGCATCCATACGGCGCAGGCTTCCTGGGCTATTTTCTTGTATTTAGCACCATCCTTTTTGGGGATAGGGATAACGAACCCATCTACGTACCCTCCTTTTTTCATAATTTTAGCCATAGGTATAGAAATTATTTTTTCGGTTGGTAATTATGTAATAATCACATTATACAGAGACGACGATGAATTTGAAATATTACAGATATTTAATTGCGCGCTTGAGGTAATAAAAAACGCCGTACCCGGAGGTGGCGTTATGTGGGCTGATCATTCTTCTCGTACCAGTACGAGTAGGTGACAGTCAGTGCGACTCGTTCTTCGTCCGCTCGTTATCCGTTGACTAAATACAGAAACGGCATGTACTGCGGCCCGGTTTGTTTTGACGGCAGTTTGGGACCAGAAAGCCCGTTCATCACCGTGTTGAAGCATGCTGAATCCGTGGCTCTCAACGCCCCCTTGCCTCATTATGAGAAACTCATTGAGGGTTGGAAGTCGCCACCCTGGTCTGGTTACTCCGTTCAGGCACTCAAGTACTTTTCGTGCCTGACGATAGGTGACTACATCGCTTCGTGCGCGCGAGATAACAAGCCACGTCATTTCTTTATCCATACGTATTCCTTTTCAGGTTCTGTCGTTGAAGTTACGACAAAAATATAGCATACTACCAAAAAAGTGTCAAATTTTCTAGTCTACGGATTATCCTTTAAATATCTTATATATTCTCTAATCGTCCTACTCAGTCGTCTTTCCGTCAAATTCGTCAGTCGTGTCGGATTCACCATCTGCCTTGGTCTTGTGTACGACCCCATCACGATGATGTGGCGGCATGTAGAGAGTGTAGAGCTTCATTTCACCATCGCCAGTGTTTATAACATTGTGCTTAGTACCAGCTGGAACAATGATGACACTGCCGTCAGCAAGATCATGGGGAATGTCGCTCAAGATTGCTGTGCCAACACCTTTTTCAATGCGTAAGAATTGGTCGACGTCGTGTACTTCTTCGCCAATCTCTTCTCCGGCAAGAAGCGACATCAAAACAAGCTGACTGTTTTTGTCGGTGTAGAGGACTGTGCGGAAATTATCGTTTTCAAGTGAGAGTTTTTCGATATTTGTTACGTAGCCTTTCATAAATATATTTTGTTAAAATTAATTAAGCATCCAAATGGAGTAGTTGAGATATGCGGCAAAACTAACCCAGAGAATATATGGCACGAGGAGCCACAGTGCCGGTTTTGATATTTTGTAGAAGAGAGTCATAGTCCAGACGATCGTCAGCCACATGAGAGTGATGTCGACGAGTGCCCAGAACGGACTGTGCAAGCCGAAGAAGATGATGGACCAGACAGCATTGAGAACAAGTTGAAGACCGAAAACGCTCAGAGCTTTCCTAACATCCGCGCGGTCCCACCCTTTTTTCCAAACCAAGAATGCGGCAATACCCATGAGTGCATAGAGGGTCGTCCAGACGGGGCCGAATATCCAACTTGGAGGATTGAGAGCTGGTTTAGCCAGTGTTACATACCAAGTAGGAATTGCTGAAATTGTAAAGAAGGTTCCGATGATGCCAGCTAATTCTGAAATCACGATGGAAATAAGTAGCTTTGAAAAGGAGTTGAGCTTCATGTCATCATTATAGCATTACAAAGTCTAAACAAAGAGCCCTTTCGAGCTATCTATTTTAGTTAAAATGGTGGTAATAAAAAACGCCGTACCTTTTGGTTGTACGTTGTGATATTGACATGTATATAAAATTGTTTAGTATTGCATCTGGAATAACCAACAACACAAAGGAGAGTTATGAGCACGGCCAGAGAAGTAAGCGGAAATGTCCTCAGGTTACGAAGACACATCATCGACCTTGAATCCCAGATCAGCGAAGAAGTAAGGAAGTTCACTGACCGCGACCCGGGTGCGATGGACCAGGAGGACCTTGCATTCAGTTTTGCGCTGAAGCATCACCTCAAGTACCCACGGCAGATCTTTCCGGGTGTCGAAGCGGGTCAAGCTGTCCTGGATGCGATAAACTCGCCCATCTTCGGAAAGGATAGGGAGATCTTCGCCAGCAGCGTATTCCCGCCGAACAGATTCGGAGTCGGTAATCTCATGTATGGGGTCCTTTTCCGGCCCCAAGGGAATCCACAGCTCGTCCGCTATGGCGATAGCTTCGGCCTCCAGTTCCCGGTCTGCGTCTGCAGAGTCTATGCAGGTAAGGAGCTGGAGAAGAAAGTGATGCGTCCGATCATCGAGATCGACACTGACCCGGGGGCATTTATGGATCACGGGGTCCAGAGGTATGTGGCCATGGATGGTCCGTATACGGCGACCGTATTACTCGACAAGATCCTGTTCGGGATCGGATCGCATTACAAGCATGATCCGTTCATCTGTGAGAACGCGCATGACAGATTCATTTCCGCCGGGTCGGTGGGCTCTTGGGAGGGTCATCACATTGTAGACCGTTTACGAGTGACATTTCCGGAAGATTGATCTGCACGCACAGTCCGCTGTCTTTGAGACACCGGACTTTTTTTATAAAAAAACCCACCATCTGAACGCGAATATCGCGTTGTAAAATGGTGGGTGTTGCAA
>CAYZZN010000063.1:0-4323 GCA_964483165.1 uncultured Candidatus Saccharibacteria bacterium | reverse complement strand
GGGTAACGGTAACCCGTCAGGCTCATAACCTGAAAATTGTCGGTTCGATTCCGGCCCCCGCAACACGTAAACGAAGTGAACGTAGTCGCGCGACTACAACAGGTTAGATATAAAAAAGCCGCTGGTAGATTTACCAACGGCTTGTGAGACTAGATGTCTTCAATGCCTTGAGAAAGGCTTGCAGACGGCGGCCTTCGCGGCATGCACACTCAGACGGAACCGATGGGCCACCGGCTGTCGGAATGCGGCCGGGGTCTTGGTCCAATCGACTTTGGCCGGCAATTTGTCGTCGCCTAGTGCGCGCAACAGCCACTCGAAATAGAGCGGCTTACCGTTCATTTGTCTTTTCTGACGACGGCGTTCAACATCGGATTCCCATTTCAGGGACATGAAGCTCATGCAACGCTCGATAAAGTGGATCTTCGTCCAACTCAACCACAATATCACTCCAACTAAAACAGTAAAAATTCCCAGAAGCATGACGAAAGCCCACAAGTCTGGATCTTTTACAGCCGAGAGTATTTCCGACACAAAACCAAACATCACGACCCCAAAGACCCCGATAAGTAGAAGGGCGGCTCCGGTGATCGGATAATATTTGTCGTTATTCCCTGAACCTCCCTTCCAAACTCCATACCCCCACTTGCGGGTGATATCCCAATCAATTGAGTTTGGACTCCAATGCCAAGACCAGATGCTGCCAAAGTCCTTGAAGATGGGCTCAGGTCGCCACCCAAGAATGAGTGCTGTCATCTTCGCGACGATAAGCCACAGAGATGCCACAGTCGCCCATAGATATTTCGCCACGACGGCGACAACGAACCAGATAGGAAACTTCAGCGTGAAGGCGAAGATCAGGCGTTTCCGGTAACTGCATTGATCGTTGGGTTGATAACGGTGCCACAGGTTTGCCCAGTTCGAGACCCAGCCCGACGGCTTTTTGGCGAAGAGTTCTTCGGGCAGAAGAAGTGTCTTTGAAGAGATGGCGACCACCAAATCCGCGTCTGAAGAGTCCTCAAAACAGGGCCGGCGACCATCGTGACCATCGGTTCTGAGATCAATGAAGTTGGCATACCTCCCCGGTTTTACTTCCCGGAGATAAGGTTCGAATACCTTTTTGGTATAGTCGGCTCCCCGTTCAGACTTGAGCGCGATGAGCGTGACCGTGTGCTTGCCGGCGGATTCAAAACAGATAAAATCCGAACCGCGGGATAGCGGAATGAGATAGCGGGTGCCCAATGTTGAGGCTCCCACTTCCTTCTCATGCTGGATGATCACCAGCACATGTGTCGGCTGAATCTCCGCCAATGCGGCATTGACGCCGAACTGTATCGGGATCCGGGCAGACTCAAGAGTATCACTGCCTCCATTGAGGACAGCTGACAATTTGGGTTTAGCAACCACTGCCGCCCCTAACGGTGTAACGGGTTTATTCATAACATGCCTTTATTTCAAACAAGCTGGTATTCGATACCAGCTATACTATTTGGCTCAAACTCTACTATACTTTTATATAAAGTCAATACCTACGAGAGATATAAAAAGGCGCCGGATTTTCATCCGGCGCAGTGTGAATACTTCCGTGGCCATCAGGCGGCACGGTCACCTTCGAATCTGGGTTCTTTCCAGACTTCAACGTGATAACTTTCCTTGCCCAACTTGACCACAATGAAGGGGTCGGGCTTCCTTTTCAATTCATCAACATAGAAGGCCGCCTCAGGACACGCCTCATGAATCTGCGCGACTGTTTGCAGGACCGGGCGAGGAATGTCTGCACTGAACGTTTCCAATGGAACTTTTCTCCATTCCAGCCGGCTAGGTCCGAAGATGGCGCAGACCGTAAACCCCAACCCTACGGCAAGCATACCTGTGCCAGCAACGAGGATAACTACAAATTGTGAGTCATTGACGTTCTCTTTCGTGTGATTCACGGTGATCCCCAGGACGATCAAAGATACCACGGGTACCAGACAGCCAAATAAGCCATACTGCCACGCAAGACCAAGAAATGGTGCCAACCACAGTCCCAAGGCACCACACAAGATAATATGAATGCACAGACTGGCGACAACGATGAAACCAAACGCATCGTTGAGTATGTCCTTCTTGAACAGTTGCAACGGATTCTTGACCATTGCCTTCTGATAGCGTTCGATGCTCTCAGGAGTGAACGGCTTGATACCGAGATCCCGAAGCGCTCCCGCCAACGGAAGTTGTGCGTTCTTTTTGATCTCACGCAACCGCGCGACTTCGGCATTGCGCGCCTCGCGCTGTTTCTTCACTGTCGGAGGTACGTACCCCAGTTTTTCGACGGTGGCGACGATCGAGTCTTCGCCCTTATCGGCGATACGGTCGATCTCCGCATCGGTAGGCAATTGCAGATCTGGCGGCGGCGCGACATCGCGACGTTCCAGAAGACCGAGATGCTTGTTACTCATTTTTTGCTCCTTGTTTCAATGTTCATAGTGATTTGTGGCTTGAACTGCCACCTATCATCCTACGCACAATCAAAGCATACTTTATGCAAATTGTAAACTACAACGCGCTAAAAATAGAAAGCTCTAAATATAATAAAACTCCTCGAACACCTTACGGTACATATTGATAGTGGCCAGTGCGTCATGTTGAGTGAGCGCGAATCCCGATTCGTGCGCAATCTGGTTACGTACTTTGTGCGCCTCCCAGGCCTCATTCAAGGATTTGAAATCCCCTTTTTCGACACGCTTGAGCTTTTCGCCAATACTCTCGCCGCGATATCCCATAGCGGTCAATATGTCGTCGAGGATCATGTCAGCCTCGATAATGGCTTGCTTCCAATCATTTTGATTTTGCGACTCGATGTGACGTATGACATTTTCCCAACGATGAGCCAACGCCGGATCTCCGCCGGCACTTTCCTGATATGCCGGTTCGACTTTGGTATCGTAGATGAGCTCTTCCTTCTTGCGGATATGCTTCAACTGTTCGACGCAGTAGACGATCACGATGAGAAAAAAGAGTGATATCGGGAATGAAAGACCGATAAGCACGCCGAGAGTTGATTTTGCTCCACCAAAAAGCGCCGGATACCAATCGACGAGCGCGTGGTATATCTTGCTAAAAAAAGAGAAAAAATCGACGTACGGCGGAGAAACGTAGACGGGTTGGATGCCAGGATCAACGGTTTGTTCCATATGGGAGTATTATACACCACAACTTACTCGCCCAAGAAATCCTTCCCGGCTTCGAACAACGTCTTCTCATCTCCGTGTCGCGCTGTCATCTGGATACCGAGCGGGAGTTTTGCGCCCTCAACAGTCGAAAATCCTGAAGGTACAGACATCGCAGGCATACCGGTCAGGTTGGCAGTGACCGTAAATATATCTTCGAGATACATAGCTACTGGGTCAGCTGTCTTCTCCCCTAACTTGAATGCGGGAGCCGGCGTCGTGGGTGTGAGCACGATGTCGACGCTTTCGAATGCTTTCTGGAAATCTTCGGTAATAATTCTTCGCACTGCATTGGCACGATTGTAATAGGCGTCATAATAACCAGATGATAGAACATAGGTACCAAGAAGTATTCTTCGACGAGCCTCTTTGCCGAATCCGGCGCCACGTGTTTCGAAATAGTCATCAATACCATCCTTTCCACTTTTATGTAGTCCATATTTTACTCCGTCAAAGCGGGCCAAGTTCGATGAAACTTCGGCGGGCATGATCACATAATATGCGGCCAATGAATATGAAATGTTTGGCAGAGTGATTTCTTTGATCTCATAGCCAAGTTGCTTGAATCGTTCCAATGAATCCGTGAAATTATCTGAAACATCTTTTGTGATACCATCGCCAGTCAAGAAATGTTTTGGGATGCCGATGACTGGCTTTTTGGCGCCGACTCTTTTCGGTGAATACGTCGTGTCAGAAATTGTTGTGCTGTCGAGAACATCCTGTCCCCTGATCGCGTTGTAGATAATTTCCGCATCAGTAACCGTCTTGCCGAACGGACCGATCTGATCCAAGGAAGAACCCATGGCCATTGCGCCACTTCGGGAAACCCTTCCATATGTCGGTTTCAATCCCACCAATCCACAAAAGCTTGCTGGCTGACGAATTGATCCACCAGTGTCTGTTCCGAGCGCAGCCAGTGCCCCATTCATTGCAAGTGCGGCCGCGGAACCTCCTGAAGAACCTCCAGCAACGCGCGAAACATCATGAGGATTTTTCGTCACGCCAAACGCCGAGTTTTCGGTGGAACCCCCCATGGCAAATTCATCCATGTTGGTGCGACCAATGAATACGACTCCCTCCTTTTTGAGCTTTTCGATCACCGTCGCGTCGTATG
>CAYZZN010000062.1:0-4331 GCA_964483165.1 uncultured Candidatus Saccharibacteria bacterium | reverse complement strand
ATGATTTTTTTCACCCATTTGACTTTCGCTTATTTTCTTTTTGACTTCTTCTGGATGTTTTTTACCTATTTGTGCTTTACTTAAAATTAAACAAACTTCTTTTGAGTGTTTTCTACCTTTACATTTTTCACTAATTTTTTTGCGAAGGCGACGACCTGGCTTGTAGTCGATGTCTCGGTATCGACCGGGATAGACGGGATAATGTCGGATCCCGAAGGGCTTGGTTCGATGATGGGATCACTCACTCCGCTATCAGGAGCAACCACTGCGGGAGTCGTCGTCGACGTATCGATATCAGGCAACAAGATGGCTGGCGGCGTAGTCGTAGCTCCCGATCCGCCTACCGGACCGAGGCTCTGAGTCGTCGTCGAAGTAGTATCATCAGGGAACACTATACCGGGAGTAGTTGAGGCTGTATTGATATCAGGCAATGACGAGCTCGGGGTTGTGGTGGAGGTGCCGGTATTGGTCTGCGGAGTCGTAGTAGAAGTAGAAGTCTCCTCTTCGGGCAAGATAACTGGATCGGTCGTTGTAGCCGTTTCCTCTTCGACAACCTCTTCCTCGGCCGGAGCCACCACCTCACCAGAAAGATCCTCTGAAACTTGAGGTACGATCTCCTCGACCACCTTATCAACAGCAACCTGTTGACTATCTTTGCCGAACAGACTCTTTGGATCAAGTGCCAATATCTGCTCCATGAGCGCATCGGGGTCAGCGACAGAATAAACCATGCCACCATATGCTACAAATTTTGCCTCATAGCGACACGCAGGTTCGTCAGGGGACGTGGCTCCCGCACAGATAACAGAATCGCCATCATTGTAGTAACCAGTTTGATCATACACAACCATGCCTGGATTTTCGAAAAGTTTCTGTCCCTTAGTCAGATAAATCATAAGATGTAGTAATTCACATTACTGAGTTAGTACGGCTCGTACCTTCATATTATCACCTAACGAAGCGGGTGTGTAGCTGATGTATGTTGTTTCGTTCGCCTTATCGGTTGTATTGTATGAGCCCCATGATGTTCCGTCGGTAGATTTTCCCCATGTTCCTCCAGTTCCTGTTGTATAATCATCAACCAACAAATCCCCCGTTAATGCGTCGTACAGTCTCACGCGCAACGTCGGCACTGTCCCACCAAAATCATCGGCAAAACGCCAGACAAATTGTTTATTTGCGGGATCCGATTTTGCCGCGGATGGCTGATAATGACTATCCGTCGTAGAGCCCGAATCGTCATATGTCACTGTTATATCCAATATCCTCGCCGGGATGCAGTACCAACCGATCGTGGAAAATTCAATCATGAACTGGATGCGTGGCGCACCTGATAGACCAGACAGATCACCATCCTTCCCTACCAAAGTCCACTCTCCTGTATTGGTATAGATACCCTTGGTACGAAAATGTAACTCAAATGGCTCAGGTGTAAGTGTGAATTCACCACTTCCCAGTCGATTGAGGTATGTTACAAGTACGCGCTTGAAGGTGGTACAGTCAGGGGTATATATAATAGGAGTGATAATCCTCTGATTTGTTGAACCTGCATATGTCCAATGCGCAGAAAGTGGCAACGAATACATTTGGCATTGGTTTACAGTATTGCCATGCTGGATAATATGCGCGATACCATTTTGGCTCCACAAAGAAGCCATTTGCGAGCCGGTATTATAATGCGGCACAAGATTTGCGCTCGCTGTCGGCAGATCTTGCTGCTTGTCATCAATCCCCCACAGAGAATCGAACTGATTCCCTCCTACGTCCGGATACTTGGTGATGTAATGGTGGATACCGTTCGCTCCAGTCGTGAGCACAACGAGACGGTCACAGGCGTCCACAATCTCCACACTATTGAGGAGACTTGTTGCTGGAAAAGCGTTCACACTCGCTGCCGGAATTTCGGGTCTATTTTCTGAAATCCAATTAGTGTTCCCGGCATATATGTTAGAAACTGAGGCACGATAAATACGAGTAATGGTGACAAAATAAAGCGACTCCTGACCCGCTCCTGGACCATGATTGAGTGTACCAATACGGCCATTATTTGCGGCTACAGTTGTTCCTGTCACTAGAATGGAAGCAGTAGCAACAACATCTGCCGAATCTATGACGTATGCAGTACTCGAGCCGATATTCAATGTCAGATCGGTCAATGTGATAGACGTACCGGAAGTATACGATCCGATTGTATACCACGTGGTGATTGTTGCAGGGCTTGTCGATCCAAATCCAATCCGCATTCCCACCATACGTGACGTAAAAGCAGTACCGCTACCGGTAACTACGCCACTCGCGACAGCGACTGTACCAGCGGTCGAATAGTCAATATTCATCAGCATTTTTCCTGAAGTGATGGTACCTGTTGCCCGGAGGTTATAACGATAGACCTTCATGAACGTCGATCCGATACCATCAAGAACATATGCGTAATGAAGCCCTTTTGATACCTCGTCCGTAACCGCACAACCACACGGAGACTGGTTTGTCACCACGTTGGTACCCGTTGTCGTACCCGCGTCGGACATCCAATACACAAGCTTCAAGTTGTCAGTACTTCCTGATGATGCCGCTATCGTCGTTCCTCCGGAAATGAAATCCGCATAATTAACCCCCTTCACCAGGAACAAACCGCCGCTTGCTACTGTCGCGTTGCTTGTCGTGATCGCAAATCGCAACTCCTCAATAACATATACTCCCTGTGCAACTGTGCCGGCTGATCCAGAAATGGTAATGCCGGTCTCGCTCCCAATTGCAGAAATGATATACCACGTTGAGATCTGCGTTGGATCAGTTGAGCCAAAGCCGATCCGTGCCCCGACCGCTATCCCCTCATCGAGCCATGTAGTACTATATCCAGTGACTGCCGTGCCAGAAGCAGATGCTTGTCCAGTCGTGTGGAGGTATCGGAGCGCTCGAAATCCACGAATCGTATGCGCAGTTGATGTATTGAGTGTGGCATTGATGTACCCAGTCCATGTGTAAGATGACGTTGTTTTGTTGTACTCATGTAGAAAGATACGACGACCCGCCACGGCATTGACGCTATTTTCTATCAAGAATACCCAATCAATCGTTGGGCTGAACGTCACGACGTGTGGATACATCATGGTGGTCACAATCACATATGAACCAGCAGAAATAGTGCCTGGCACACCGCTTACCGTCAGGCTTGTCGATGAGGCTCGTGACATAATCCTGTACCATTGAGTGATCGCCGCTGGACTGGTCGAGCCAAAACCGATCGACATGCCGATAACATCAGTGCCGAAAGATGCACCCGATGCACCCGTCACTGTCTGATCGACAATCACGTAAGCACCAGCTGTCAGAATAATACCCGTAGTCCCATTCGCCAATGTTATCGAGGTATTCGATGCACGTGTCGCTATAGTATACCAAGCAGTTATCGCTGCCGGGTTCGTTGAGCCGAATCCGATCAATTTGCCGACATGAGCAGCGGCCGTCCATGTCGTACCAGTTCCTGTAACTACAGCACCGGCCAGAGCGGCCGTCCCAGTCGAATACAAACTGGTGAATGCGACTGCCGCAGTGCCTGTAGTTGCGACCGCAAGCTGCAATGATGGCTGCGTCACACCGATCGGTTTCGGTCCGATATACTTGTCTTCAGGGTTTGATCCAGTGTTCTGAACCATGAGCGTACCGAGACTCGTCTTTGATGAATCATAGGCGCCGATCGACGCTGTTGATCCGGTAAATGTGTGTTTTGTTGCTCGTAATGACATATTAAACTTGGGTTAACACTGCTTTGACCATCACACCGTTTGTCAGTGGGCCGCTCGGCGTATATTTGATGTACGTGATATCGTTCGCAACATCATCTGTATCATATACTACCCAGTTCAACCCTCCATCGATGGACTTATTCCAGGTACCGTTTGGGTGAACAGTTGTCGTATTGGATATCAGTGTCGCCCCCGTATCGGCATTCAGCAACTGAATCTGCAGGGTCGGAACTGTACCACCAAACGGGCGAGCAAATCTCCACGCGAATATTTCTGAAGCGAGGTTCGACTGTGCTGTCGAAAGTTGGTAGTGCGAATCTGTCATACCATCTTCATATAGAACGGTAAGGTTGAAGATACGCGCTGGCAGACAAAGCCCCCCGATAGTGACAAACTCGAACATGAACTGAATCGCATCTGCCGCTGTCACTCCCGTCAAATCTCTATCGACTCCCAATGCCGTCCAAGAACTCGTCGCATTCACGCCAATATTCGCCGTACGATAATACACGATGAATGTTTCTGTTGGTAGACGACGTTCGCCGGTACCAAGCGCCCCTTCGAACGATAGGAGAAGCTTGCTAA
>CAYZZN010000061.1:2744-4434 GCA_964483165.1 uncultured Candidatus Saccharibacteria bacterium | reverse complement strand
AACGACATGTACATTAACGGATGGTGTCGACGACAATTCAGATGGCTGGAATGGGGCAACGACAACGGCAGGAACACTCGCCGTCTCCCCAAGCATCAACACAGGATACACGATCACCTGTTCCGGAAGCGCGGGAACATCTGCACCAGCCAATGTAGTGGTATTGCATGTGGATGCAAATCCATCTACTGACGTTACGTTCCTAGGTTTGAGTGCTGCAGTGCAAAAATCTCCAGCGAAGATAACCCTGAGCTGGTATCCTGATGCGTGGGCGCAAAGCAGCGCGATCTACACGATCTACCGCTCGACCGTGATAGGCGGCCCTGTAGGCGGAACAGGTACATGGACACAGATAGGAAGAGTTACGGGCGTTACTTCTTTTGAAGACGTCAACGTTTCTGTCGGTACTGCATACGAATACCGCGTCAATCGCTCCGGAGGAACGGCACAGTGGAACGGTGACGCTTATGTCTATACTGGAATCGAAATACCGCAGGTAACAAACAGAGGCAAAATAATACTGGTGGTAGACTCGAGGTTCACCACAAGTCTCGCGACAAAGATAGACAGACTCAAGGATGATCTCACAGGGGACGGATGGAATGTTATAACACGCAGCGTTTCTTCAACAGCGACGCCAGCATCAGTTAAGGACATCATCAAAGCGGATTACACCGCAGACCCAACGAATGTGAAAGCCGTGTTCCTCCTAGGTCATATACCAGTATTCAAAAGCGGCAGTCTCAACCCTGACGGGCACGGTGGTAGGGCAATGCCAGCCGATGGATTCTATGGAGAGATGGATGGTTCATGGGGTGCGTCAACATCGTACATCCCATCAGATATTGACCTCGAAGTCGGAAGGGTAGACATGTATAACATGACAGACTTTGCTCCTCTCACCGAGACAGACCTGCTCTCACAATACCTCGACAAGGATCATGATTTCAGGACAAAGGCGTTCAATTCATCTGTTTACAACAATCCAAAAGCCGCAGTGATGGAAAGCGATACAAATAAGAGTTTCCAGAGACAGTTCTTTGGATCAGCAGTACCAGTTAATATTGTGAATGTAAGCCTTCAGAATCTATACTCTCCAACATTCTGGAACGACGTCCAAAGCAACAGTTATCTCTGGTTCTCAAGAGGTAGTGGTGGTGGAAGTCCAACGGGTGCAACGGGAATAGGTTATACATCTGATTTCGCCAAATCTTCCGGATACAAAGTGGTCTTCAATACGATGTTTGCGAGCTACTTCGAGGAATGGGACGGACAGAATAACTTCCTACGCGCACCGCTTGCGGCAAAAGGTTACGCCCTGACCAATGCATGGTCAGACAATCCAGCATGGGTATTCGTACACATGGGTCTCGGAAAGGAAATCGGCTTTAGCACCAAGGTCAGTCAGAATAACAACAGTTACTACAACATACCTGGATTTAAAGGGTTGCCAAATGCTATCAGAGGAGTGCATATGGGTCTTATGGGAGATCCGACTCTGCGCATGCATGTAGTTGCGCCAGTGACCAACGTCGTACGAACTGACGGCACAGGAACCACGGCACTTACGTGGGGCGCGTCACCTGATGCTGGTCGCGGATACAATGTCTACAGGTCAACGAATGGAAAGGCTGGACCATTTACTCTGGTTACAGCAACTCCGGTGACAGCAACTTCATACACTGATTCT
>CAYZZN010000061.1:0-2734 GCA_964483165.1 uncultured Candidatus Saccharibacteria bacterium | reverse complement strand
ACCGACTCAAGCGGTGGTGTACAAAACACCTACATGGTACGAGCAGTAAAGCTCGAGATCACCCCAAGCGGAAGCTATATCAACCAAAGCCAAGGAGTATTCGCTGGTACAGGCGTGCCGCGCCCAGAGGATCCTATTGTTTCAACAAAATTCATCATTGGAGATCAGATCAGTGCTGATGTTGCCGCTCTCGGTGGCGATCTCCTCAACGTTCGCGCTTCTGCTAATGGAACCGTGGCAGGTACGCAACTCGGCGGTGCCGCAGGATCTGTCATCGACGGTCCAGTATCCGCGGGCGGTCTCTCGTGGTGGAATGTTAATTTTCTCTTGGGTACAGATGGTTGGGCGGCAGAAAACTTCATCGCCAAAGCCGTCGCAAATCCTACGTTCACGGTATCTGTGGCAAAAGCAGGATCGGGCACAGTTATTTCGTCAGATAGCAAGATCAATTGTGGCACCACCTGTAGCGCTACCATCAACACAGGCACGTCTCTCGTGCTGACTGCCACCCCTGCTACAGGATATTCCTTTGTTGGCTGGTCAGGTCCTGCAACTTGTACTGGTACGGGGACTTGTACTGTCACATCAGATGCGTCGGTTACCGCAACATTTACACCTATAGTAGTGGTTCCGGTAGGAAGCATAGATACTACCGGCGGTCTCAAGATCTGGGACGGGGATACGATTTCGGGAACAATTCTTAACGGAACATTGGTGTCCGGTAGAAGTGGAAATGCGGCACAATCGAATGAGAAGACGAGCTGGGGAGGACTCAATGACTGGATGTCTATCAACATTGCGTCACTCAATATACAGCCGAAGTACGATAAATTTGTATTCTATATAAAGTCGAATAATCCATCCGGTGTGTCAGGCATCAGATTCTATCTGGGATTGCACAATGGAGAAACTCCAAATCCAGAAACTACTCCTCCAGTCGTCATATTGCCGGGTAATTATGTTGACGGTAACAAAATTGATACTTCATGGCACCAAGTTGTCATCAACACCTCGGACATTCTTCGTACCGATGCGACATATCTCACATTCAGGTTTAATACCCCAGGTACCGTGATTGCCGTAGACGATTTCTATCTCGTCAGTACCGCAAGCAGTAAGCCTGAGCATCAGACGTTATCAAGTCGTGTGATACGTCTTCAAACTCCTGATGCCTATGATAGGGCGAGCTCGCTTACAACCAGCAACTATATCCTTAAAGACAAGGTGACAGGTACTGTTATTCCTATATCCGGCGTTGGACGTGAGACATTGCTGACCGGTTTCGTGGGACCATTGCTCTTGCCTCCAGCAAATGCGCCTATTACCGCAAACAATATCTATCTTGTGTTCAACGGCGACATGGTTGCCAATAGGCAGTATGATCTTACGATCAACAATATTCGTACCGCAGACGGCGTAAACTATTCGAAACCAGAAGTTATCACATTCACCTACAATGATAACCAGGTGAACCATACGGTGAAGGCGAACCAGGTCGGATTCCTTCCATCAGCTCACAAGTACGTCTATATAGGTAATTACCTTGGTGACTATCAAGAGTTTGGAAACATGCCTGTACCGACAACTCCTATATGTAAACTTTTCAGCACATCAGTTACCGATCCGCAGAGTGCAACACCTCTCGCTACGATCACCGCTACTGATGAAGGAAACGATATTCAGATCGGAACTCACGATATAGGTGGCGGCGCTACGGCATCTCATAGATACAGCATGAGCGGAGAAAGAGTCTTTAGTTGTGACTTCGTCAATTACCAAACATCCGGAAACTACTACGCGTACGTTCCTGGCTACGGCAAGACGTATCCATTCTCGATCAGTAACTCGGTTTATAACGATGTCTTCAAAATTACGGCCAAGGGTCTATACTTCCAGCGCGATGATATCGCTATCACAACCCCATATGCCAATGGTATAGCGTGGGGAGCGGGCAAATCATGGCCACGAGCGTCAGGAAGCGGTCTCGATGCCACTTCATTCGTACATTCATCAGTCTTGTTGAATCCGTTCGGCAAGTCAGCTGATGTACATAAGGTAGTCGATACACGAAAGGGATGGTATGACGCGGCGGACTATGGAAAGTATGTTGAGAGCGGATCAGGTGCCCTCTACGAGCTCCTCACTGCATATGAGTTACAGCCAACCAAGTATACAGATGGCCAGCTCAATATTCCCGAAAGTGGCAATGGCGCGCCCGATATTCTCGATGAAGCCAAGTGGGAGCTCGACTGGATGCTCAGTATGCAAAATACGAGCGACGGGTTCGTGTATCACCGTGTCGCTTCAACACAGTGGGGTAACCTCTCACCATGGGATGATAAGGACCCTCGTTGGTTGAGTGAGAAGTCAACTTCAGCAACACTGCGCTTTGCCGCTATCATGGCCAAGGCGTCGGTGGATCTGAAGCCTTACTTCCCAACAGATGCGGCAACGTACCTCGCTCGAGCACGTCTAGCATTTACGGCTGCGTATCCTGGAGTAGGAACATCACAACGTGCAGGGTTCAATGGCCCAGCGTCCGGATGTGTCGGATACAGTTCCACAAACTTGAACCCTGGTCGTCCGTGTCTTATCAAGGGTAATGGCGCATCGCTCTCCTACAACGGCGGTACGATAACGGAGTCCGCGACAGGTGGAGGTGAAAATGCAGATGCGGGAAACTCAGATGATGAGCGTCTCTGGGCCGCCGCCGAACTCTTCCGTGCCACAAATG
>CAYZZN010000060.1:0-4496 GCA_964483165.1 uncultured Candidatus Saccharibacteria bacterium | reverse complement strand
TGCCATCTTGGAATTCGACGCGGGGGCGCAGTTTGAAAGTATAAGTCATGCCGTCTGTCGATATTTTGTATGATTGCGCGATATCAGTGACGATCTTGCCGTCGCTATATTTCATCAGGCCTGAATAGACCAGTGACGTGAGGTCGCGATCGACATCGGTGATGGCGAGAATGGGGTTGATATTGCGGGGAAGTCCTATGACGCCTTCACGGAGTGACCCGCCATATGCAGGAACTTCGGTTGAGAAATGATTGTTTGTCCACGCGGCCATGGTGAGTGCGGTCACGACCGCAGCTATCACGAATATGCCAAAGAGAACTTTCTCTGTGGCGGAAAAGGTGCGGATATAGTCGATGACTCGTGATCCGCGTTTGAATTGGAGATCTGGTGAGGATTGGTCGTTCACGGTAGATGAGGAAGTGCGAATACGTATTACGATTTCGGACAGAATTTGGAATTTCGTACTTCCTGGAGTTAGGAAGGTAAAATAATTTAGAGTAAGTTGATCAGCGCTGAAGCTGCAAAGAGCACAGCAATGATAATGGTAACAATGAAGAGTACCTTCTCGAATCCGCGGCGGGTATGGAATGCCGAGCTGAAGTTATCAGATCCTCCAAATGCGCCGCCAACTTGAGCGCCGGTTCGTTGGAGGAGTATTGCGGCAACAAGAACAACTGCCAGGATAAGCTGAATATACGGGAGGAGGGACTTCATTGATGTGAGCAGTATAGCATGGGTGGTTTATGGGGTCAAACTCAGTTGGTCCTATCAAGCATCTTGTTGTAGAGCCAATACCCACGCTTCTCAGTACCTACTTTGCGAACAATCTTCCTGTTGCGGAATTTTTTTAGAATGTATGCGGCAGTTGTACGGGGAATGTTGGCGTCTTTGGCTATCTTAGAGATGTCGCGGCCAAGTTTTTGATTTTTTAGCACGTCGAATACCGCTTTTTCTGACGCGGAGAGATCGAGGGTGCGAATGTTGAGGGGACTCATAAAGGGAAGTGTACGGGAAGGAGCGAAATTTTCAATATTTCCTGGTGCGTAAAAAGTGTATAAAATGGGGAAAAATCGGTGAGGGTAGGTGGAGGTGATGAGCGGGGGAGCCCTTTTTCTAACTTCCTCAAAGTGACAACTTTTTCGTCAGTTCGCGAAAGTCAGAAAAATGATGTGCCCCCCGCGATTGTTCTGAATCAATTTTTAACTTTTTGTATCAAAAAACCCGCACGAATTACTTCGCGCGGGGTGAACAGACCTAGTCACAAATCATGTTTGTACCGACGAGTGTCGCCGCCTGAGCCTTTGCGCGCTCAACATCTTCTGAGGCTGTGGCCAGGCTAAAGTATTTGTTGTACTTCTCGTCTGCTAGATTGAATTTCAAGCATGCCGCATGTGCTTGAGCGAATGTTCGCCGGTATTCTTTGGCGTAGTCAGAATTTATATCGTGAGTGATTTCGGCGATCAATACTTTCCCCGCCATTTTCACGAGCGTGGTTTCGACAGCATTTGACAGATTGTTTTGTCCAAAGTGATATGACCATCCAACCCAGTGGTTCATATATCTCAAAGCCTCTTTCAGCTTCTCCAGATCCCGGCCAAATTCGGAGGCGCCTCGATAGTTAAGGACGGAAACTACGCACCCACCTATTATTAGGGCAATTGGTATCAAGACCATAGGACTAAACTCCATGTTGAGTCCGGTCTCTGTATGGGTCACTCGGATAGCCGAACTCCATTTGATGAGGAATGCGATGAGAACGCTCACACTGAGAGATATTCCAGCATTCCAACAGCGTCCCTTGATTACCTGCTGAGCCAAATTGTGCGGCGGATACCGCACATCTTTGTATTTTCGGTCGATCCATCCTTGGATAAGATACTGAGGGATCATGTTCAGTTTGAGCAGTACCAGCGTCTGTCGTATTGTCATAGTTCTAACTCTTTTCTAGTCGAATGAACGTTCTCTATACACAGGACTTCAGGTCCTCTTGCATCGGCTTCAGGCCGGGAAGATTGGATGTGTTTATAGAAGAAATCTGTCCATACGTCTGATGTCAAAACTACACCCAAACCAATGGTTGTCAAGTTGCTCTTTGTTGCTTCTGCAAAGAGCCCTGATTTCTTGACACACATCACAAAAGATCGCTGGAGTGGTGTATTTTGGCGATTGTTGTTATACTTCTGTCTACTCAACAATAGTCGTTTATTATCAAGCTTTAGCCCCTTAGTATCACTATGAAAAAAGCCATTCTCGCCCTGATCGTTATTGCTCTTGTGATCGTCGGTATCATCTGGGTCGGCCGATCCAACCCGTCTTCGACTACCGGCAAGACGGATTCGTCCAAAGATTCCCACAGCTCATCGACTCCGACAGTTCCTGTCTCGGAAACCACCAAAGTCTCCAGTCAGCTCTCTTCATACGTGAATTCAGAGCTCGGATTCTCGGTCAAATATCCGACTACTTGGGAAAAGCTTGAGGCTGCACTCGGTGTCTCGTTCATCATGCCTATCGACAAGAAGCAGGTCTCGACCGTCGGCAAACTCCAAGCTGACGTCAACGTCTACTCGGGCAAGTGCGCATTCCCGCCGGTAACCACCATCAAGGATCGCGGTACTCTGAAGGTTGGCGTAGATACCATGAAT
Source organism: uncultured Candidatus Saccharibacteria bacterium (assembly GCA_964483165.1). Taxonomy (GTDB): domain Bacteria; phylum Patescibacteriota; class Minisyncoccia; order Phycocordibacterales; family PALSA-1337; genus C7867-002. The sequence continues at coordinate 1,854 of CAYZZN010000060.1, read as the reverse complement.
ACGATCTCTATGACCAACACTATCCAGGGTCGCGGCTATTTCAACCGTATGTACTCTCTCCAGAAGGATTCTATCTGTTACATGTTCAGCTTCTCATCCATCACACTTGATCCTGCAAGCAAAGGTTTGACTGGATCCAATATTACCCAGGCCCAGAATAACAACAAAGCCATTGTTGCTACCGGAGACGCTGCATTCACCGAAATGGTCAAGACGTTCGCATTCGTGGTTGGCCCGCAAGGCGTTGACGAGACCAAGGCTCCAAAATAATTTCGCTACCTCGTTTAGCAGCTCCTAACCTTACTCAGCATGAAGAAAACTCTCATAGTTATTGGTGTTATCGTACTGCTCGTAGTGATCTATTCGTGGTCCTCGTATAACGGACTGGTCACGATGCGTGAAAACACAACTGCACAGTGGCAACAGGTTGAGACGCAGTATCAGCGCCGCTTTGATCTGATCCCCAACTTGGTCGCTTCAGTCAAAGGCGTACTCACGCAAGAGCAGAAAGTATTCGGTGATATCGCCAATGCTCGTGCTCGTTATTCCGGCGCACAGACGGTAAGCGACAAGGCAGCAGCAGCCGGCGAAGTAGAATCAGCGCTCTCACGTCTTCTCGTTATTGTGGAAAATTATCCCGCACTCCAGTCATCAAACACGGTTCGTGATCTGATGACCCAGCTCGAAGGCACGGAAAACCGCATTGGTACCGAACGTGGCCGTTTCAACGAGACGGTACGCGTCTACGAACTTGCTATCAAGCGTTTTCCGCGATCTATCGTAGCCGCGATGTTTGGATTTGACGACATCAGTTACTTCGAGGCACAGACTGGCGCGGAGAATGCTCCGACGGTTGATTTGCAGTAAGTGCTCACTCTCAAAATGAAAAAGGCCACCTTTATCCTGCTCGGATTGCTTATTTTTCCTATAAGTCTTTTGGCCTACGTTAGTCCGGGAAAACCGACGGGGTATACAAATGATTTCGCGAACGTTCTCTCAGCGCAAGAAAAACAAGAGATTGAGCAGAAACTTCTCACCGTGAACAGAGGAAGCGGCTTTGAGATCGCGGTGGTGACCGTCGCTTCGATCGGCGACGAAACCGTCGAGACCTACGCCGAAAAATTGTTCCAGGAATGGGGCATCGGCAATGAAAAGATAGACACAGGCCTCCTCCTGTTGGTAGCGATCACCGAACGATCGGTACGTATCGAAACTGGCTATGGCGCGGAAGGCGCTGTTACCGATATCCAAGCAGGGAATATTATCCGTTCAGTTATTACACCGGCCTTTCAACAAGGAAACTATGGTGCGGGAATTTCCGGTGCAGTGGATGCGCTGAATGCCATCATTACCGGTTCGCCTGAGGCGGCGCAGTATTCGATCGAACAGAGTGGAACAGGGAATCCGTTTTCTGGATGGGATATTGACCCTTTTGCACTCGTTTTCTTCGCCCTGTTTATCTTGAATGTGTTTGCGAAGATTCTCGGAAAGACCAAGTCATGGTGGCTAGGTGGAGTTATTGGGGCCTTCATCGGCACGATTATTGGTTTCATCTGGGGATTTATTTCAATCGGCATCATTTCTATTATTGTCCTCACGATTCTAGGTCTCGTATTTGACTTCATTGTTTCCAAACGTCCTCCTGGTTCTGATGGTCACGGCGGATTCTGGCCGATATTTTTTGGTGGAGGGCATGGTGGTTCGAGTGGTGGCTTCGGGGGATTTGGTGGCGGTATGTCGGGTGGGGGTGGCGCGAGTGGGAGGTGGTAAGTGTGAATGATTTGGATTCATTTGAATATTTCTGCGAGTGTGGTGTGACTGGTGGGTTCGCATAGTGGTCGAGTGCGCACGCGT
>CAYZZN010000059.1:0-4553 GCA_964483165.1 uncultured Candidatus Saccharibacteria bacterium | reverse complement strand
GAGAGTTCCGCGAATGGTTCAGCTAGAGTCTCAGAGGCATATTGTGCCCCCTTGGGATACTTCTGGTATAAAAAGACGATGAACTTCGGTTCGTAGGCAGGGAAATAACCAAAGAATGAGTGGAGATAGCGATCAGGATAATACCCTTTCGTCGAAGGGTCAGGAATTTGGGCGGTACCGGTTTTTGCAGCCACGCTGTAGTGTTCCATCTTCAAGGCCCCGTTGCGAAGCGCTTCATCAACTACTTTGACCAACATACGTGTCACCTCCTCAGCACTTTGCGGCTTGATGACGGCAATACCTTCAGGAACTTCAATGGATTTTTTGCTACCATCAATATAATCAATCTCGTTCACGATGTGTGGACTGACCAATTTCCCATTATTGGCAAGTACTCCGAGCGCACGCGTAATAGCGATGGGTGACAGTGCGATACCCTGTCCGTATGCCATGGTTGCGATCTCAATATCGCGACCCGTCTTGAGACCACCAGCAAGTCCCGCAGTTTCATTGGGCTGATCAATATCCGTCTTCGAACCGAATCCAAATGATGAAAAATATTTCGCGAATGCATCCTTGCCCACTTTGAGCGCCACCGTTGCCGCACCGACGTTCAACGATTGACTGAGGATTTCCTGTACCTGAACAACACCGCGTGCCTTGCCGTCAAAGTTAGAGATCTTCTTGCCGCTCAAGGTCATGGTTCCCGTATCGTTATACGTTGATTTTGAGGTGATGGCGCCCGTATCTAGACCCACCGCTATAGTCAACGGCTTCATGATAGATCCCATCTCGTATGCGCTCTCTACCAGCGCGTTCGAAAACACCGCCGGATTTTTCACCTTGGATGTGTCATTGGGGTCGAAGGTGGGGAGGGCGGCCATGGCGACGACTCGGCCCGTCTTGGGATCCATGATGATGCCGCCAATCTCATCAGGTCCCCACTGCGCTGAGGTTTTGGCCAATACTGTCTGGAGATAGCCTTGTACTGTTGGCTCGATGGCAGTCACGATATCCCCAGGAATGGATTCGCCGGGAGTGTCCAGAACTTCATCGTCAGTATCACCAAAAAGCTGGGCAAAAAATGATGCACCGAGCGCAAGGTCCTTCCGGGCCAGCACATTCTCGTATGAACGCTCGAGACCGTAGCGTCCTTTGACTTGCCCTTTGTCTTCACCGATGAGTCCCAAGGTATGCGCGGCCAATTGTTCGCCGGGATATGATCGATGATTTTCTTTATTAACTCCCACACCACGGAGAGCGAGCGCCATGATGGACTCAGCAACCTTCTCGTCAACCTTATCCGCCAGTTCTTCATAGGGATCATCGCGCAAGGCCGCCTTCTCCATGAACACTTCCTGGTCCAGATCCATATACTGTGAAAGTGCCTGATACGTCCCGGTCGGATCGACGATCAGTTTTGGATTGAGATAGATAAGATAGGAAGTCGTCAATGTCGCCGCGGTGGGACGCGATCCGTCCTTGGCAGAAAAAAGAATGCTACCGCGGTCGAAGAGCGACACGCGCGGTCGGGCATATTGTGCCTGGGCCTTGGCGGCGTACTCCTTCCCCTTCATGATCTGAGTGGCGTAGAGTGACACACCGAGCGCTCCCGCAGCGAGGATGATGCAGACGAGGATGAACCGTGCTCGAAGTCGTTGATTACTATTCATGTCCAGCCAGAGCCACGCGTTCCGAGGAATTTGAACGAGAAATGAAGGCCTGTACTTCTCCCTGCATAAATCCGTAGCTTCCGATATTTCCCGGGCTGATGGTGTTCGAAATACTGAGATACTGCGCGTCCAATTCCTGTGTCGCTGTTTCGACCATGCGTGCCTGTGTAGCAACCTGTTGCAGAGCCACTGTATGCGAAATGATGCGATAAAGATTCATGGCATAGAGCAAGGCAAACACCACACACGTCGCCAACAAGGCAGTGGTGATCTGTTTTCGATATTCGTGAGCTATAGTGTATGTGTGTGCGATTGCTTTAGTCATGGTGTGGTGTGATGTGTTAATAATTTTGAATGTATATAAATGTGTTTTCTGTCTATTGTTTCTGTATGATTCTCAATTTTGCGCTTCGTGATCGTGGATTTTCCGCTTTTTCCTGATCTATCGCGGTGAGCGGTTTCTTGGTCAGGATCAACGCACCTTCTTGTGCTTTTTCTTTGTAAAAATCTTTGACGATACGGTCTTCGAGACTGTGGAATGAAATGACCGCCATACGTCCCCCCTGATTCAATCGTGCGTACCCCTTGGAAAGTCCTTCTTTGAGTGCGTTCAACTCATCATTGACCGCAATACGCAATGCCTGGAAGGTCTTGGTAGCCGGATGGAGCTTGCTTCTGCGATAGAACACCGGAACCGAGCTCTTCACGATCTCTGCGAGCTCACCGGAAGTCTCGACCAGCTTCTTCTCGCGATATGCGATGAGTGCTTTGGCGATCCTTCGCGCGTATCTCTCTTCACCGTAGCCGAAGATCACATTGGCGATATCTTCTTCAGCCCATCGATTGACGATATCCTTCGCTGTGAATGGGTAACTGGCCGGATCTCCCATGGTCATGTAGAGTGGCTCGTCCTTTTGAAAAGTGAATCCCCTGCCGGAATTGTCCAATTCATCGGAAGAAATCCCAAGATCAAGAAGGATCATGTCGACACCGGCAATCTGATTGGTTTCGAGAACCGTATCGAGATTGCGATAGTCTTCGTTGGCGAGAATGAGTCGCGCGGCTTTCCCATTCAAGGTGCCCTGCGCTCGCTCTATAGCCTGAGGATCTCGATCGAGACCGATCACCGTCAGTGTGCCGTCAAATGCTTTCGCGATTGCTAGAGCGTGTCCTGCGCCTCCCAGGGTGCCATCAAGGTAAATTGGTACCACTGTTCGACCTTTAAGTTGGCCGAAAGCCTCTCCTATTTCGTGTAAAAGAACCGGTACGTGAACAGTATCCATGTCGACTATTTGGCGAGGTTCTCTTTGCCCAATTTCTCGGCAAGAGCGTCTGCTTTCTGTTCGACATCGCGAACATAGGCATCCCACGCGGCTTCGTTCCACAATTCAACGCGATCCTTGACGCCAACGAAGGCGACTTTGGATTCGAGCTTGGCGCGTTGGCGCAGATGTTCGGGGAGGAGCATCCTGCCGACGGCGTCAACCTCAACCTCAACCGCTCGACCAAGAAGATAGCGGTTGAAGCCACGGTTGTCCGATGAGAGCATCGAAGACTCAGACAATGACAAACGTCCGGAAACCTTTTCCCATTCGCTCACCGTAAAGATGAACAAACAAGAATCGAGACCAGGCGTAACTACCACCGTCTTCCCCATTTCCCTACGGAATTTGGATGGAAGTGACAGGCGGTTTTTGTCGTCGATAGAATGTCTGTATTCCCCGATTAACATACATCGTATGGGTATGAAGTGGCGTTAAATAATGTCGACCATTTATTTACCACTTCTTCCCACTTGATGGATATTATATCCCACTTTGCCCTAAAATGCATGCAAAAGGAGGTGGGGATAACCGGTGAGCTTACGAACGGAGCAATCCTCATCGTTTCTTCGACGTTTCTTCATTAATTCTTTATCTGGTTTTGATACAGTTGCAGAATGCGAGATAAAACAAGTGAAAAATATATAAAAAATTTTGATGCCTGGAATGAACAATGCAAAATAATAGACCAAAATGAGCTTGGCGGATTTTCCCATGCTCGGGAAGTGTGGTGGTGCGCACTGGGAGTCAATATCGGATCGGAGCAAGATGGAAAAAATGAATCATTCGAACGGCCCGTCCTCATAATCAGACATGTCAGAGAAAATCTGGTACTAGTAGCTCCGATAAGTAGTCAGATCAAAGACTATCCTGATCGTGTCACTGCTTATATTGTAGACCGAGAATCACAGATTCTTCTCTCGCAGATTCGAACTGTAAGCACAAAGAGACTACTAAGAAGTATGGGGCAGATTAAAGTTACGATATTTTACAAAGTCATTTTTAAACTTTTACAGATGATATTTGATGGCACCGAAAGCGAAACCCCGCTGTAAAGCGGGGAATCTCGGGGGGCCTATTGGCCCAGACGTAATGCAAGTATAGCTGAATCGTGTAGTAAGTCAATCCCTACACCACCTCCCCCGCTCCTTTCTCATACAACTTCAGTGGCAAATGTTTCAAGTTACTCGTGATCGACGTAATAAATTTCCATGATGCCATAATCTCATCAGTTGAGGCGAACAATGTTTGATCGCCGACGAAAGCATCATGAAGGAGTCGTTCGTAGTCATTCGGAATATCGTCGAACGCGGCCGCTTCGGCATATTTGAACTTGAGAGTCTTGGGTACCACTGTATAGTTATATCCTGGTTGCTTCACGAAAAAGCGTACGCGAATACCTTCATCGGGCTGAATGCGGAATGTCAGAATATTTTGCTTGTTTTCCAGCGCGCCATTTTTTGAAGCAGCAGACTTTTTCCGTGTACCATTCGTACTCCCCACGCCTTCCTTGAAATACACATCAATCTCGGCCTTGGATTCCGCCAACGCTTTGCCG
>CAYZZN010000058.1:0-4575 GCA_964483165.1 uncultured Candidatus Saccharibacteria bacterium | reverse complement strand
TGTGGTTTCGAAGTCACCACATGATTGCGCTGGAGTTCGGCCAGACATTCATGGCCGTTCTGATCACTGCCAATATTCGAAACCACAGCTGAACGCAGACCGAGACGTGCACCAGCAACCGCGGCGTTGGCGGCATTGCCCACACCTTTGACCACTTTGACGTATTCGAAAGGAATTTTGTCGGCGAAGGGCAGGCAGATCTCACAAGTGGCGTTGTCGACTTTGCAGTGCACATCAGCTTGCTTAAGACGGATGAAGGCGTCAGTGGTGATGTCGCCGATAGTGAGGAGATCAAGGGGCTTCTGGAACATGATTGGACTATTATACCATATGGTACAATGGACGATATGAAATCTTTGCGCGAATACATCGCCGACGCCCTGAAAAGTAAAAAAGCCATCGGTCATTTCAATGTGTCGACCCTCGATGGTATCTGGGCCATCGCTGATGCGGCCAAAGAATTGGATGTTCCCGTGATCGTTGGCATCTCCGAAGGCGAACGTGACTATGTCGGCGTGAATGAGGCCGCAGCCGTGGTCAAAAGCATCCGCGAGCGTCGAGGTCAGCCTATCTTCTTGAATGCCGATCACACCTATTCATTTGATCGCGTCAAAGAAGCTATTGATGCCGGTTTTGACGCAGTTATTTTCGATGGCGCACAGCTTTCTTTCGAAGAGAATGTGTCACTTGCAAAAAAGTGTGTTGAATATGCCAAGAAGTCGGGCAGAGATGTCCTTGTGGAAGGGGAACTCGGTTTTATAGGTACTTCCTCGAAAATTCTCGATGCTATCCCCGAAGGTGCCATTGTTGGTGATGACAAAATGACTACGCCGGAAGACGCGGCACGCTTCGTCGCAGAAACCGGCGTTGATCTTCTAGCTCCCGCAGTGGGGAATATTCACGGTGTCGTCAAAGGTGGCGATCCGGCACTCAATATCGGACGCGTCGGCGAAATATCGAATGCCGCTGGCGTGCCGCTTGTTCTTCATGGAGCATCGGGGAATTCTGCCGATGATATTAGCGGAGCTATCAAGAATGGTGTTGCCATCGTACATGTGAATACCGAACTGCGCATCGCCTATCGCTCAGGCCTCCTCAAAGCGTTTTCCGATCAGCCTGACGAGATCGCGCCGTATAAGTATCTCAAATCGGGGAAACTTGCTATGCAGAAGGTGGTTGAGGAAAAACTCCGTATTTTCAACGGAATATAAGGGAAAGGTTGTCCCCATGGGTCAGAAGTGAGGAGTCAGAGTACTGGTATAATGAATTTATGTCATCAGGCGTAGAATTCGATGTGGATAAGGCTGAATACGAGACACGGAGTCCTGCTCGGCCATATACTCCAGGACCGGGCAATTCAGGCACGTTCAGTGGTGGTGGCAATGAGCCCAAGATGGTCAAGTGGCTCATGAAGAAAGGTGTTATCAAATCTGCCGGAGCAGGACAGGCCATCCTTGTCGGATTGGTTCTGGTGAATCTGTTGATAACATACGTTGTGGTCGCCTATTTCCTATGAAGACCAAAACCCATCATTCTCATCACGCCGCGCTCCCACGTTCCATATATGCTGTTTTTGTTGTGACTGTGGTCGCGAATATTGTAGCCACCTTTATCATATTAAAGTATTTCCTCTAACATGAAGTTTTCCTTTGCAACATACACCCGCGCTTTCACGCTCATAGAACTCCTGGTGGTCATCTCCATCATTGGCATGTTATCGAGCGTTATCTTGGTGAGTTTGAATGGTGCAAGGGAAAAGGGTAAGGTTGGAGCAGGCATCACATTTGATGATCATACATACCACGCGTTTGGGGCGGATGCGGTTGCTATCTGGAATTTTGATGATGTGAGTGGCGGTACGGCAATCGACGCCTCCGGGAATAATAACACACTGACTTTGGGTGGCATTGCATCACCAACATGGACGACATCCGCAAATGCTTTTCAGGGTGCAAGTGCTCTTGATTTTACAAATGGCCATCTGAGTAGGGCTTCATTAACCAAGTTTAGCAGTACGAACGGTAGTTTTTCTGCTTGGGTATATCTAAAGAGTGTTTCAGGGAGCCAGTCCTTATTTCTCCTAAATTCATCGTTATATGTGAGACTGGTCAATGCGGGTACACTACTTCAAATATGGAGTGGTCCAGGTGGGGGTACTACCGCAACTCCCTCAACCGTGTCTCCATCTTCAATACTCAACAAATGGGCACATATTGTTGTGTCATGGAACGGTACTACTGTTCGGACGTATCTAAACGGTACTAAGATCGCTGATTCAGTCTACAATTCTAATATGGGTGGTTCTGACATCTATATTGGTTCCGAAAACGGCGCGAACCCCATAAATGCCAAAATAGATAGCGTCCGCATCTACTCCCAATCTCTACAGACCGCACAAGTCCAACAACTCTATGCAGAAGGTTTGCCTAGTCATAAACTTGCAGATAACCACCAGTGATACTTCGTATGTAGTAGTGTATAATTATTCTTATCATGAAAAAAATATCCTCAGGTTTTACGCTTATAGAACTGCTCGTCGTTATCGCGATTATTGGTCTACTCTCGAGTGTGGTGTTGGTGAGCTTGAATAGTGCACGAAGCAAAGGGAGGGATTCATCTCGTATTCAAGGATTGGTGCAGGTAAGGAGCGCTCTCGAACTCTATAGAGCGGCAAATGGCTCTTATCCGATAACAGAAGATGAATCCGTTTTAGCGACTCAATTGTCTCCGTATATCAAAGTATTACCAAGCGCCACATTTGCCGAATATACGCCCGTGTCAAACGGAGCATCCTACACATATCGGATATCAAACATGGAGAATGCTTTGCCGACCACGAGCGTCTTTTATGATAGTGCCGGATATGCCAAAGTGACGCCACCCATGGCATCTACAGGTGGAGGAGGAACAAATCAGGTAACTGTGTGGTGGGATGGGCCATTGAGTGATATCACATTGAATTGGGAGGCCACAGACTCTGAGTCCTCGTGTGATCTAGTCTTTGATGTTCAAGAATATAATGGCTGGGCAGAAAACGGTCGTCCTTCTTTTTACACGATTTATAATATCCAATATACAGAAGACACCATCGCCACTGTCACGTGTGACGGCGGTCCAGATGGTCTCGGTTCTGATTCAGTGGAGATATCTCCATAACATTGACGTTCTTGAATAGAACCACAGATGCGTACGCTCGCTATTGCATTTACTCCAAAATAGTGTAAGATAGCTCGCATGCTGTCATTAACTATAGAAACACGCGATCTCAAGCACTCGCCTCAGGCAGTGCGTATGTCCGGCAAGATTCCGGCCGTATTTTACGGACCCAAGGAGCCATCGACTTCGATTTCCTTGAATGCCAAGGAGTTCGGTAAGGTCTGGAAGAAAGCTGGTGAGTCGGCAGTCATCATCCTTAAGGATGCTTCTGGTACTGAGCACGAAGCGCTCATTCATGAAGTCGATGTTCATCCGCTTTCGGGTGAACCCCGCCACGCTGACTTCTATGTCATCGAGAAGGGCAAGAAAGTACAGGTTTCCATCCCTCTCGTTTTTGATGGGGTCTCTCCAGCAGTGAAGGACAAGGCGGGCATTCTCGTCAAAGTTCACCGTGAAATAGAAGTTGAAGCGGCTCCTCGCGACCTTCCACGTGATCTCGTCGTAGATATCTCAAAGCTCGTCGAGCTGACCGATGTCGTCAAGGCTCAAGATCTCGCGTTGCCGAAGGGAGTGGATCTCAAGATCAATCCCGAGGAAGTTATCGCTTCCATCGCTGTTGCCAAGGAAGAAGTCGAAGAGGCTCCGACCGCTATCGACATGTCAGCCATCGAAGTCGAAAAGAAGGGCAAGGCAGAAGAAGCTGGCGCAGAAGGTGGAGATGCCGCTCCGGCCAAGGATGGTGGAGATGCCAAGAAAGCAGAGAAGAAATAAATAGAATAACAACAATCAAAAGAGCTCCGCAAGGGGCTTTTTTAGTATATCTGGTATACTAGCTACATGAAACTTCGAAGCGGCTTTTTTATCCTTGCGTGCGCGGCTCTCCTCATAGTGCCGACATTCGCTCATGCTCAAAATAACCTCACTCCTGAGCAAAAAGCACGTCTGGAAAAAGAGCTTGCGCAAGTAGAGGCCGAACAACGTCAGGCAGAGCAGGATCTCGCTGCGGCGCAAGGACAGAGTGCGTCCATCTCACGCGATATTTCCGTCTTGGATGCCAAGATCAAAGTTGCCCAGCTCAACATCAAAGCCAAGAATCTGCTCATTGAAGGATTGGGTAAGGACATCAAGACAAAGGAAACGCATATCGTGAATCTAGAAGATCGTATTGATCGAGGTCGGGATACCTTGGCGCAGGTGATGCGCAAGACCAATGAGATCGGTGGGTATACGCTCCCTGAGGTACTGTTGTCGCAATCCAGTGTCTCGGGATTTTTTACTGATATTGATACATTCGAGTCCGTCCAGCAAGGTCTCAAGGAAACATTCGAACAGCTTCGTGACGACAAGTCTGAGACCCAGTCCGAAAAAGAAGTACTCAACAAGCGCAAGAATGCGGAGACGGACGCTCGACAGACTATT
>CAYZZN010000057.1:0-4588 GCA_964483165.1 uncultured Candidatus Saccharibacteria bacterium | reverse complement strand
CTGCTACTCGAATACCTTTGGCACGGAATGATTGCGCCAATTCCAATGCATACGGCGTATTCTGTTCACCGACAACAATGAGAGCCAAGTCGGCTGATGATTCACCCTTGGGGAGCGTCCCATATGTCTCCATGAGATCACGTGCGATAACATCACCTGCGCCAAAACCGACGGCAGGAACTTTGTCATTGCCGAACAGGGAAAGCAGATCGTCATAGCGACCACCACCGAAGACTGAGCGGCGGTTGGTGGGATTGAGGTCGTATACTTCGAAGACAATGCCCGTGTAATAGTCAAAGCCGCGCATCAGCGTCTGATCAAATCGCGCGTTGGTGATGCCGAGACGTTCGAGACCTGCGATAACCTCGCGAACTTCCTTGATACCGACATGTTCTTCGGTAGTCTGAGGAAGCTGTAGAGTGAATGCTTCAAAGTTTTTTGAATTCAAGAGGGTCAAAAACTGTTTGGTCTTGTCACCAAGTACTTCCATGGCCGCGGCTTCGAACCATTCCGGCTTGACCTTGTCCTTCTTGTCGATAAGTTTTGCAAGTTTTTTCGCCATGTCCTCATCCAAGCCAAAGATATCGCGAGTGACATAGTTCATCAGCCTGCGACTATTGATGCGGATCTCAAAATCGGTATCCTTGAGTCCGAATGAACGGGTAATATCGGAAGCGATGTTGATGATCTCGATCTCTGCGGTGATAGATTCCACGCCGAAGATATCAACATTGAGTTGCCAATGTTCACGCACACGTCCACGCTGAGGTTGTTCATATCTGAAAAGGTTCGGAATGGAATACCAACGGAGAGGGAAGACTAGTTCGCGTTTGCGGGCTGCCACCATGCGCGCCAGTGTCGGCGTCATTTCGGGACGAAGAGTGACTTCGCGATCTCCACGATCGGTGAAAGTATATGTTTGTTCGTTGACGATCTCATCGCCTGATTTTGCTTTGTAGAGTTCGGCAGGTTCGAGCACGGATGCGCCGTATTCTTCGTACCCATATTTTTCAACACTGTTTTTCCAGATGCTAAAAATCTTCTTCTCGATGGCCATATCGGTAGGGAAGAAGTCGCGAACGCCTTTGTAGGCGTCAGTACTGAGTTTTTTCATGTCATTGGACATGGGAACATTCTAGCAGATATTCCGCCGAACGGGCACCCTATCCAGTGGTTGCTTGTTCTATTGAGAAATATATACTGTATTTATACGTCTTTGTACGCAGAGCTCTAGGCTCAGGACTTGACTTTTTCCTGATTTTAGTATATGATTTGCCCATTACTACCAACAACGCTTAGGTTTGTGTAATATGGCTCAATAGAGCCGTTGTTATATGAATCGGCTTATTTATTTTATGAAACACATCAATCAGACAAGCAAATACATTGCATTCGTGGCATTGGCATTCGTGCTCATGTCAAGCATTGTCGCGGCCGTTCCGGCACGCGCGCATGCATTTGACTTCGGTCGCCTCATCGATCCTTTGTGTCTGTTTGCGTGTGATGATGACGACAAAGTGGTCAATACGTACACGAACAGTAATAACGTCAACAGCAACATCAATAGTCCCGGCGCGACCGTGACCGCGGTCAACTCTGTTGGATATGTTCCTCCAACATATGCATATGATTACCCGAGCTATCCGAGCCAGCCTCAGTACTCTGCTTTGCAGGTTTCGTGTTACCCGAGTTCGACATCCGTTCGTACGGGCGACTCGGTCGTATGGCACGCACGTATCAGTGGGGGCAATGGAAGCTACTATACGACCTGGACTGGCACTGACGGTGTCTCAGGATACGGTACTTCATATTCGAAGACCTACTATGAGACTGGTACCAAGACTGCGCGTGTCAGCGTGACCTCTTCAGGACAGACGGTGACTCGCAGTTGTGATAGTTCGGTCCGCGTCAGTCGTGATGGAAATTATGACGACAATGATTATGATGATGACAACGAATCACTCCGCGTCACTTGTACTGCTGACGACACGTCGGTAGAAGTTGGTGACACCGTACGTTGGACGGCTCGTGCCTCAGGTGGCGATGGTGATTATACCTATCGTTGGGATGGCGATGAGAGTCTCTCAGGTTCCGGTCGTACCATCAGCATTCGCTATGATGATTCTGGCGACAAAGATGCAGAGGTCACTGTTCGTTCCGATGGCCGCAGTATTACCCGTTCATGTGACGATACCGTCCGTGTCCGTGGTACTTCATACGTCTCAAACAGTTACAACTACAATTCAAATATCAATTATACCGGCGGTCTCGACGCGGCATGTTTTGCGGATCCTACCACTGCTCGCGTCAATCAGCCTGTCTCGTGGAAAGCAGAGGCTACTGGCGGATATGCTCCATATACCTATTCATGGACCGGCAGTGATGGTTTGACCGGCAGTGATAACGGCATTCTCAAGTATTACTCTTCAACGGGTGATAAGAGCGCAGTTGTCACTATCAAGTCAGCTGACGGGAGGACCGCGACGGTTGCATGTAGCAACAGCGTTACTATCCGTTCAGCGGCTGCTACGGGTACGACAGTTACCCCTACCAACACTACCAACGACGATGATTCCGATAACGGACTCTCGGCCGCCGCTCTCTTCTCGCTCAAGAACGTTCCATGGGGTTGGGTAGCGATACTCATCATCCTGGTCCTCTTTGCGACGGTGGCGTATCTTCTCTTCAATCGCCCGAAGATATAAGGATGGGATCGAAGACGGGTGCGACTCCAAATTAAATGTTTAAAGGAATACCACAACAAAACCCCCTCGAAAGAGGGGGTTTTGCTTGACATATAAATCAATCCGTGTTAGGTTGATTTCAGTATGAGTCGTACAGCTGTCACACAAATAAACAACGTTCGTGCAGATACTAAGTTGAGAGTTTTGGAGCGTCTCCGCTTGAGACGTGCACGCAGTCGACGCGACAAAGTGACTGTGGGTGCGCACCTTTTGCGACTGAAGGAACAAGGGGATATTACGCAAGCCGAGTTTGATTATGTCATGGGTATTGGCGACGCTCCAAAAAAGAAAGAACCAAAAATTGCTGCAAGGCAATAAAGGGCGCTTCAAGCGCCCTTTTTCTATGGAATCAAATACTCCTATTTTCTAAAAGTTATAGGTGTTTGGGAGAGCAAGGAAAGCGCTTGTGCCATGCTCACCGCGAAAACATCTCCTCGAATATGCTTTTGGATGGCACCCAGATCAATACCAGCATCGGCTGCCAACTCTTGGATGACCGCGAGTGCTTTCCGGTGTGTTACTAGAGAACTTGTGGCGCGTTCGAGGATGTCAGCCCTTTTTTCTGTACGGGCCTGAGTGATGACTTTTTCGATTCGATGTATGAATACACTGAGCTGTGCCTGAATCTCGCCAAAGAGTACCGCCCTGAAGGAGTCGCGGCGTATCTCTTCCCGTGAGGCCTCGGCAATGCCGGATCCACTCATTATTTCTGAGCTGTACGTAGCCAGACGTTCAAGCGTTTCGGGGCTTGCCCCGATAACGATTCGTGGAACCTTGAAGTTTTTGAGCTTCCCGGTCTTTTCAGAATCAAAATATTTCACTCGCGGAGTGAATCCTTGGTCAAGGGAATCAAATGTACGACGGATCTTCTTGCCAACATCATCAGTGCCGGTTGCAAAGTCTATCGCAAACCCGAGGTGTTCAAAACGCTCTGCGCCCATAATGATCTGGGCAATAGTGTCGATACCCCCGACGTAGTCGTCGTATTCAGAGGTTACGATAACATTCACATCATCGGCGAGCCAGCCGTATTCTTCGATGGCGTGTCGAAATGTATATTCGGCGGCAAGTCCACGCTCGAATTGCGCGCGTTTTTCCGGAGTGTAGTGCTCACGTTCATCCTCGAATCGCTGATGTAATTCTTGGCATTGATGAAGATCGGCATCGATCTCGTCAGTATCATAAAATTTGGCGCCGCGGAAACTACTCATGTCTATGCGTGCACGGTCGGTTTCCTGCATGATGGCCTCAGCGTCGAGAATGCGACCGAGTGAGCCGGAGGGGGATTCTGCTGTTTTCATGAGCATATGATAGATTATTCTTTATTTTCTGTCACCTATCTCCTCAACAAGCCTTTTCAAAACCTCATCAGCTGAAACTTGTCCCACCTGTCCCTTATCCCTACTCTCAAGCGTAACTTTGCCCGCCTCAATATCCTTATCACCAAGAATGATGGTATATGGTACGCGCTCATTTTTTGCATTCCTGATCTTCTTGCCAAAACCGTTGTTGGAGAGGTCGATCTCAGATCGGATCATAGCACCACGAAGTGCCTCATGGACCTTCTGAGCTGCTTCGAAGTGTGTTTCCATGACGGGAATAACCTTCACTTGAACCGGTGCCAGCCAGAGCGGGAAGTTGCCGCCGTAGTGTTCGATGAGGAATCCGATAAAGCGTTCGTGAGTGCCGAGCGGTGCGCGGTGGATGCAGATGGGCGTCTTCGCGGTACCGTCCTTGTCAGTGTAGGTGAGGCCAAAGCGGCGGGTCTGCGCAAAGTCGACTTGGTTGGTGGCGAGGGTGAATTCACGGCCGATCACGCTCCAAACTTGAACGTCGATCTTGGG
>CAYZZN010000056.1:0-4601 GCA_964483165.1 uncultured Candidatus Saccharibacteria bacterium | reverse complement strand
GTACTCAATGTCATTCACTGGAGTTATCACGTTTGCAAGAAATTACGATGAAATAATTAAAAACGTGCCGATCACGAGTATTATGTCGGAAACTGATTGTCCCTACGTCGCACCTATTCCATTTCGTGGAAAACGATGCGAACCGGTACACGTCATCGAGACGGCGAAGAAAATCGCGGAGATCAGAGGTGAGAGCGAAGAATCCGTTGTTGATGCACTGGTGCGCAACGCTCAAGAGCTCTTTGGGTTTAGCTCCGAATAATTGCCTGCATATTAAAATCCCCGACTTGTGGTCGGGGATGTGGTGAAGAGCTGTTTAATTGTGATCAGTTGATCGGATCATGGGGGAAGGTCGATCCCTCCGCCGTTCGTGCATGTGTCGCACGTATTGGTGTTGTAAATCGCTGGGTATCCATTGCTCGACCATCCCGATCCGGGAAAGTCCTTTGACTGAGACGTGAACGAACTGCTTCTCACAATCTGTGCATAGTTCGTGTCACTGATCATCATTTCACCAAAGTACGTCGCGTGAGTGTACTTGTTGGTGTCAGTGATGGTCGCGTACGTTCCAGTCGCATTGGTGGATCCGATCAGTTGCTTGTCGGTCAGGTTTGTCGCACCCCAGAGCTTGTACGTCTGTCCGGCCACTGTCGGCGACAGGCCATACACCGTGCCTCCTGAAGTGGGAATTTGACTGACAATCTCGAACGGCATGGGAATGCTCAGTTGGTACACCGTGGTTCCGCCGTATCTCGATGTTCCCCACAGGGTTCCATTTTTTGCCCAGGCAGGACCGTTGGCGTAGAAGAACTCGCCTGAGCCTTGTTGGGGGAAGGAGTACAGCCGTTTGTACTGGCCGTCATCCGTAACACGATATGCCAGTCCGACGTCGTTGGCGCCGCCGTAGCCGGTTGTTCCGTAATATCCGTCCACACCTTCAATGATTTCATGTGGCCACATGTCGTATCCATAGTTGTGGAAGCGATAGATCGTGGTCAGTACATTATTGGTTGTGTTGAAACGAAATACTGTTCCTGCGTTGTCATCGCTGCCGGCCGTCGTGGTCCCATAGAGGTATCCGTTACGTGCCCGGAGGAGTGGTGCGGCAGAGTTGCCACCATCAGTGTTGTTGGTGAAATGGTACACAGCCGATAGCGATGTCCCGTTGGTACTGATGCGATAGATAGTGCCGTAGTTGTGTGCTCCACCACTTAACGCGGTTCCATAGAGCCAGCCATCGGGTGCCATGATGGGGCTTGATCTCGTGTACAAACCATTTGTACCGTCGAGAGAAGCGATCCATCCCATAGATCCGTTGGTGACCGCGAAGATCACGCCCTTGTTGTATGTACCACCTGAATATGCGGACCCGACGATGAATGTGTCAGTGATCCGTTGGGGTGCCGCTACAACCTCGCTGCCATTTGAGCCGTTGAAGTTTCGTAATACCGTGAATCCGCTTCCTGCGGTAGTGAGCCGGAAGAAGGTGCCCAAGTTGCCGCTTCCGCCACCGATAGTACTGCCGTAGAGGTAGTCACCTACGAGACAGAGACTCGAATCGAGGAATGCACCATCTGTACTGATCCCTGAGGTAGTGAACCCTTTGAGGATGGTGACTTCGCCTGATGGAGCGATCTTGTACACAGTTCCATACGTATTCGGAGATGCTCCGGAGAACGTCGTCCCGTAGGCATTCCCTGAGCTGTCAAAGACCAGTTGTCCTCGGCTGGAGCCGGTGATGCTGGCGATTTCTGAGTAGGTGATATCCGCATACGCAGATGGTGTGAGTGATGTGGCCGCGAGTGCGCAAACAGCGAGCGTGAGACCGAGTAACCATTTCTTCATTGTGATGATCCATTCTGTCTTGTGTTATGCATACAATCTAGTATTGAGAGTCATTTCCCAACGATAGATATGATTGCAGGAAATACGGACAGTTCATGCTTCCGGACTTTGTGTAGCACATAAATATACATTTGGCAAATCTTCATCATTTCTCCCACATTTCTTCACTGTTTCTTTATCCGCATCAGGTATGGTGATATTACCTTCGCAGACCAGTGTCCGTACCTGCAGGCGGCGTGCTCTTGCGCGGGGCGAAAAGACGTGATACTCTCGGTATGTATTACAAGTAATCGCAGTATGTCCCTTCTGTCGAAGGGTCTCCGAAACACGCACTAATGCGTGAGAGGAGTCACAAACTGCACATATATATGAAAGATACCAAAGAGAAAGATCCCTCGATCTATGAGATCGGGTACCTGATCGCTTCGTCTATTCCGGATGAAAAAGTTCCCGAAGAAGCAGAAGCTATCAAGAAGATTATTGCGGATGCCGGTTCAACCGTCATTGCTGAGGAAGCACCTCACCGACAACAGCTTGCGTACACGATCCGCAAGAAAACTGTTTCCGGCGGATATGACAAGTATGATGTTGCCCACTTCGGTTGGGTCAAATTCGAACTTGGCTCAGATAGCATCGAAGCCGTGAAGAAGGCAGTTGAGCTTCGTCCAGCAGTCCTCCGTATGATCTTGGTTACCACGGTCCGCGAGAACACCTATCTCGGCAAGCGTGCGCCAGCTGTCACTCTGTCAGCCGCCGTTTCGTCAGGATCGGTACTCGAAGAAAAGAAGGAAATCGTCGCCCCCGCTACCATTGAAGAGATGGACAAGAGCATTGATAATATGGTCAAAGAGGTATAAATTTACCAGTAGGTATTAATCTACACAACACCATGTATCTCAACAAAGCACTCATTATTGGAAATCTTACCCGCGACCCGGAGCTCAAAGCGCTCCCGTCAGGAACCAAAGTTTGCAGTTTTAGCATCGCCACCAACCGTGTCTACAAAGACAAGGATGGCAACAGGCAAGAATCAAGTGAGTTCCACAATATAGCTGCATTCGGACGTACCGGTGAGCTTGCCGCGCAGTATCTCAAGAAGGGATCACAGGTATACGTCGAAGGTCGTCTCCAGACGAGGAGCTGGGAAGGCAAGGATGGTGAGAAGAAGTATCGCACCGAAATCATCGCCGATACCGTCCAGTTCGGCAATCGTCCAGGCGGAGCAGGTGCGGGTGGAACGGCTTCAAGTTCTCCAACAGCAACAAAAGGCGCAGAAGTTCCTGATGCTCCGGCAGACAAGATCGACTATCCGAGCGAAGAGATCAATCCGGATGACATACCATTTTAAGAATTAACTATTACACCATTATGAAAAAGCAGTGTTATTTCAGTCAGCACAACATCAAGTATATCGACTACAAGGACACGGAGATCCTCAAGAAGTTCTTGAATCCGCACGGTCGCGTATTTTCACGAAAGCGCACCGGTATTGCCGCAAAGTATCAGCGTCAGCTTGCTACAGCGGTCAAGCGCGCGCGATTTATGGGATTGCTTCCGTACGTAGCGTCGTAGAACAAAGCAATAATAGAAAAACACACTGGATTCGGATACCACGCATATTTTTCTGCTGAAAAATTGCTACGCTCGCGCCGTCGCGCTCCGCGAGGTATCCTCACCAGTGTGTTTTTCTATTATTGCTTATTTACCCACTCGCTCTCGATACTCTCCAGTCTCTGTATTAATACGGATAACATCTCCTTCATTCACGAACAGGGGAGCGTTGATGGTGGCGCCAGTTTCCAATGTGACAATTTTGCTGCCGCCCGTAGCGGTGTCACCCTTGATGCCGGGAGGTGCCTCGGTGACGCGTAATTCGGCGGTTATAGGCATCTTGAATCCCATAGGTTGCTCTGCAAAGAGGAGTTGTTCGACAATGGTGTTGGGTTTCAGGAACTTTGCCTGAGGACCAGCTTGGTCGTCGGTGACTTTAAAACGTTTTGATGGATCTTCAGATTCGCAGAACCACCATTCGCCGCGACTGTTGTAGAGATATTTGACCTCGCGCGACTCGATCTCAGCTTCCTCGACTTTGTCTGATACGTGGAATGAGTATTCGGTGACTTTGCCGGTCATGAGGTTTTTGAGCTTGGTGGCATTGACCGGTTTGCGCTGTTGTTTGCGGAAAACGTGCGCTGAGAGGACTTCGTAGGGTGCACCGTCCATGACGATGAATTTCTTTTCGGTGATTTCGCTGTATTCGAGGAGGGACATGGGGGATTAAATTAAATATTGATAGCTCGGGCATTCTAGCGGGTTTAGAGGGAAAAGGCAAAAGGAGGTACTGTTGTATTTATGTTCGGTTTTCTGCTATAAAAGGGCAGTAGGTTATCCGATGCGGATAACCAGATCCAGCTCTCTTATGAAAACCAAATACCATCTCCATCAGTCGTTATGCTCAATGTTGACCAAGATCTTGATTATTGTCACTCTTATCGCACTCGTCACCTTGCTCGCTGTCAAAGGGGACAAGATTGAAGCGAGAATGAGAGCAGTCACGCACCAAAACACCCCGGAACCATGAGTCCGAGGTGTTATTTTTGCTTGAATGCGGAACAAGCTTAGACTACTGCTGACTCAACTTCGCCCGTATTGCTTTCAGCACGTCAGCTTTCACTTTTGGATTTTCCTTGAAGAATTGTCGCGTTGCATCATAACCGCGGCCGAGTTTCACGTCGCCGAATGAATATGAAGAGCCG